>NZ_JADQAH010000004.1:0-156455 GCF_022129225.1 Psychrobacter sp. Ps7
TGGCTCTCGCTTGTGCCTATATCTGGCTGAAATTATGAATGTTCAACACGCCCTATTCTAGCTCCATGGTATGGTGTTACGAGTGTATTCGTTACTCCGTGGGCGCAAGTGCTGGATAACCAAGGGCATAAAATATGCCTTCAAGCCCTGTGACATTGATGGCGGCATCAGCACGTGCTTGCACAATGGGCTTGGCGTGATAGGCGACGCCTAGGTCAGCAATGGCCATCATCGGTAAATCATTGGCACCGTCACCGATACAGACCACTTGTGACATCTCGATGCCTAAGCGCTCCGCAGTATGCTCAACGATAGCCGCTTTTTTGGCACCATTAACGATGGGCAACTGTACGTGACCAGTGACTTCCCCTTCGTCGATATCTAGGGCGTTGGCGTGAACTTCGTCAATGCCTAATTGCTCAGCGATGTAGCGTGCAAAGTAGGTAAAGCCGCCTGATACCAGTACGGTATGGTAGCCCAAAGCCTTTAGTGCACTGATGGTAGTGCGAGCGCCCATTGATAGCGTTAGGCGGCTGCATATCTCATCCAGCACATCGGTCGAGATGCCTTTTAGTAACGCTACCCGCTGGGCAAAAGACTCATCAAAATCCATTTCACCGCGCATTGCCGCTTCCGTAATGGCTTCGACTTCTTCGCCGATGCCCGCTGTTTTTGCCAACTCAACGATGACTTCTTGCTCGATTAAGGTGGAATCCATATCAAAGCAGGCAAGCTTGTGGGTACGTAGCATATGACCGACTGATAAAATATGGCAATCGACAATATCCAAGCGTTCAGCACTGCTCGCTTGATGACTATCGTTATAAGCTTCGGTCAAGTCATGACGCAAGCGCGTGGTCAGCTGATCATCAATGATGTGAGCTGCCGCGGTCTTTTTGCCAGGATGCATGAGCGTATCAGTGACTGGTACCAACAAATAGCGGAACACTTGTGCTTGAGTAAAAGGCAAGCGCTGTGCGTTTGCTGCCGTTGGCTCTGTATCAGAAACGGTAATATTGACAAAACTGGCGTCAGTATCTTCAGCGACGGTGACCAAATGCCAGCTTGGCTGTTCATCGACCCATGATTGCACATACTGGTGGATATCAAGCGTCGATACTTTGGTCGGTAGCACAACAATAAGAGCAAAAACTGGCAGGGACTGTAGCGCATCAAAATCTTGTAAGTTCGTGTTATCTGGTAACAGTGATGCAATAGAGTCAACGGCTTGTTGCCATGCTTTGCTGTCTTTTGGTAACGAGTAAGATGTATTGTGTGGCATGGCTCAATGGTCCCTTGTATGCTCATATAAGATTGGGAATAATAGCAGCTTTACTCGGCAGCGCCTATAGATGACGCGCAAAGTATCACCGTCGATTAAAGATGGCAGCAATCATTGAAAAATCATTTGAAATTGAATGTGATTATTATGATAAATTTATAAATCAACTAACGCTATAAGACTTATTATGGTGATATAGTAGATAAGATAAGTGGTCTGTATTCATGATGATATTCACAACAATGCTCTCAGTCGCCGCTTACCAAATGTGCCGTAGATTATCCTGAGTATTAGTATTTGAGACAGCAGTTTTTAAGTAACCAAACCTTGTTGTAAATGCTATTGTAGGCAACAACAGAGGTGTCGGGTTATGGTACTTAAGTTCAATACATACTTATTAAGATGCGTACTATTATAGTTTTTTTAAATTCGCCAAAAAATGAGGGATAGCCTTGTTTTTTTAATTTCTCTTATCCAAAAAAGTTTACCATATCATGACGTATTTAGCGCCGCGGCAAGGGTTGTTTGCCATTATTCTTCTGGTTAGTTTTTGTTTGCAGACGTTGTTATTGGTCATCAGCACTGATCAACAGCTGAGCAAAAGTCGTGCGTTAAAAGGCGAGCAGATGGTCGCCCAGCTGATTGATGAAGCAAGGTTGTCTTTAGAAAATAAAGACCGTGTCAGCTTGAGTGTCATTGCCAATCGCTATACCAGCGAGCAAGACGTGACGCGCATATTGATTAAAGACAATAACGACGACATTTTGGTGCCTGTTGGCAATGCGCCCATGCAGCAAGGTGATACCATTCGGCAGATTGCCACCAATGGCGATTCGGTGATTGGCAGTGTGTCGTTGACATTAAAAGATATTAGCAAAGGCGAGATTATCGCTATGCAATGGCCGTTTGTCATCGGTACGATGCTGCTGCATTTGTTGCTTTGGCTGGTTTATGGTTACCTTGCTCGTCCAACCAAAGAGCAAATTAACGCGCTTAGCCGCGATATTCAAGATTTGCATCGTGAGCAGTATATGCAAATCGATCAGCGCAGTTATGATCGGGAGTTTGAACGCCGTGCCACGGATACGGATAGAGAAACATCGGAGCATTCTGTAGAGAGTGCAACGGACAGTCAGCCAACCAATGCACACAAATTGGATATACATAGTGAAGTAAACCAGTATTTAAGAACGCAACAAAATCAAGCGGCGACTGATACCACTGGCTCTAATAGTCAGCCTATCGATAGTACGACTGAAGAGCGAGCAGAGCATGATGCTGCAAATGGTGCTGCCCAAGATGAGATAAGCCGCGCTCCTAAATCTGGTAGCGCCTCTCGGTTGTCTGCTACACGCTCATTTGACAGTGTGAGAGTGCAGATTGTATTCCATGACGAGTTCAATATGCTTGAGCGTCTGGCACCGGCTCAGCGTTTACCTTACTTGGCATTATGTACGCAGCTATTGAACCAAGCGGTGACAGAGTTACTTAAGCAGCCATTGTTGTTGGGTGTCAGCGCGATGAACGAGCCGCGTTTCGATGACACGGGTGCTAGTGTGTTGTTAAAGGCGGACAATAGCCATGCCAAAGTGGCATTAGCAGGTGTGATGCTTGGCAAGCTGTATCTGATGCTTAACAAAATCATCCATGACAAGCACATTGAGCTAAGTCGCTTTGCGCTACCTGCTAAAGCAGGTGTCAGCGATGATGCACAGGCGCAAGCAATGACGCAATTATTACACAGCGTCGGCAAAAAAGAGCAAATGCTGATTTTGTTACCCAATGCAGGTCTCAAGCAAATCAGCCACCATGTGCAGGTGCAGAGTATCATGCGCCCAACCACGGTTTATGAGCGTGAATGTGCGGTGTTCGATGGTGGTAATGATTCGATGATTCAACGCTTAGCAGATGTGCGCAATGCGGTATTGATGATTGAAAGCGCAGATGAGTCGGCTATTTAATGCTGCTTATATTCGCTTATTACTATACAATTGTCTGAGATATTGTCTCTGTCGTTATGTTTATATAGCCTAAAAATAGGGCAGTAATAATAAAAAGCATTGACAACGTGAAGTAGAGACTTTATAAGGCATATATATATTAATGTATTCTTAATACCCTTGCTAAAAATGATAGGAGTTTGTCATGAGTGACGCTGATATTGACGACGATTTTGATGATGATTTTGTCGACGATGATGATGCAAAGATGGTGGAAGAGGCCGAGACGAGCGTGCGTACGCGCTTAAGTAGTCTTGAGAAGCGTCGACTGATCGATAATCTGTTAGAAGAAAAGCGTTTGGCCAAAGAGCTAAAGGACGATCTAGACGATATAGACAATTTCGATGAAGATGGCGATGATTGGGATGATGACGATCTTTAGTTTTTAAACTTAAGTCATAGCCTCATGTGAAAGTGCTCAGTCATTTAAGCCGACTAAAGCCTTTTAATAACGGCATATTAGCTGACAGTGTAATGCTAATGATATCGCGATCGTTATTTTTTGACGGTTGCTCGCAACCCGCTCTATGCAATGATTCTTATTTTATAAAGATGGTTTGGGTGCTTTACCGAAACCATTTTTACCTTCAAATTATCCACTATTCTGCACTTAACCGATCGTTTATGGTGACTGCCGCACTCTATCTTTCAAGGACAATTACATCATGAGTAACCAACTAAGCTTCGATGAATTATTAGACTATTTGGACAATCAAGAGAGCCCATTTGTGCTTGATAGTGTCGCTGCGCATGGTTTTTTGACAGCGACAGTCATTGGGCGTCCATTACCGAATTGGCTGGATGCACTGTTTGAAGGCCATGTTAGTGAAATCCCAGAAAACGTCATCGACGGTATCCAGCGCTGGCGCGATTCTATTATCGCTGAGCTAAAAAACGAGACGCCTATTGAGCTACCGTTTGGCGAAGATGCGGGTGATGAAGAAGTGGCTGTCGATTTTTCAGATGAATCAGATATCGTTGCTTGGTCAATTGGCTTTGTCGATGCGATGTATGGCGACGAAGCCAGCGATTGGTTTGAAGATGAAGAAACGGCTGAAGATGTGGCTGTCTTGACCTTACCAATGATTTTGCTAAGCGGTATCGATGATGAAGATCCAGAGCTTGCAGAGATGCGTAAAGATGAAGACAAGCTGGCACAAATGGCCAATAGCATCGAAGGCAATTTGACCGAGTTATTTTTATTGTTCCATACCAACGATTAGCCTTTTTTATCAATATACGGACAGCGTGGTTTGGTCTATATCCAAGTTGACGCTGTCTATATAACGTCACCGATAAGGTCGTATTATGACTGTGCAACTCTCCAATCTTGAGCATTTGCCCAACTATCAGATCACCGAGCGTTTAGATGTGGTGTACGGCAGTACCGTACGCTCAAAACACGTCGGCAAAGACTTGTTTGCTGGACTTAAGAATATCGTCGGTGGTGAGTTAACGGCTTATACCGAGCTGTTAGAAGAGTCACGCCAAGAGGCGATCGATCGGATGATTGTCAAAGCAGAAGCTTTGGGTGCAGATGCGGTTGTGGGGTTGCGTTTTTCGACCTCTAGCATCGCGCAGGGAGCTTCTGAATTGTTTGTCTATGGCACCGCTGTCAAAGCCATACCGATGCCGCAGCAAGTCTATCAAACCCCACCAAGCGACTCTCATCATCAGTCTGGTCAACAGCCAAATCTACAAAGTTCTGCACCGACAGCGACCGATGACTTGCCACGTTTCAACCCTTTTGGTTAGCTAACCAAATCTTAAAGCATCGATGCTTTTTTCTGATAAGTTTATGATAAGTTTATGACAAGAGACGTGCCATGAATAATTCCCTTACCCAAATGCTTATCAATTATGCACCGTTTATTTTACTATTTGCTGCTGGTTGGTTCTTTGGGTCGCGTCATGAGCGCCAACATCTCGCGCAGTTAAGCATTGCAGAGCAAGAATTAAGCCATATTATGGTCTCAAGTGAGCGCTTTTATGTGCCGAAACTTGTTGCCAATACTGAGGGCGAGCTGGTACTTGGTAGCGTGGTTATTGCCCAAGATTATTTCAAAATGATTATCGCTCGGGTATTGAGCATCTTTGGCAAAAACTTGACCACTTACGAGACATTACTCGACCGTGCCCGCCGCGAAGCTCTGGTACGTATGCGTACCGAAGCACAAGCCAAAGGCTATAACCATATCTATGGCTTACGTCTAGAAGTCAGCAATATCAATCAACTGGGCAGCATGGTAGAAGCTATTGCCTATGGTACGGCAGTTATCAGTACTGACCGTCACTAAAGTCCTGCCAATTTAAGATATATTCTTAATCTTATGTTCTTTCTTATCCCCAAAATAAGCACTTATCTTAGTTATCCTTGCGTTGCTATCAATGTCTAACAAGAAATTATAGAGAGTCGACTATATTATGCTTGAACTTTTCTTCTGGGGCTTCCTGCTACTTTTACAGATTGTTTTTGGGCTATTGATGTTTTATGGTGTGTTTAAAGTGATGCTCTGGTCTAGTCGTACAAAGCTTTCAAAGCGTACTTCCAGCTCATCTTCTGGAGATGACATCAACAACAGTAATCATAGCGGATATAGCAGCAATGACTCTTGTGGTCACAGTGGTGGTGATGGTGGCGGGTGTGATTGATTCCTTTCTTAGCGACAAATCTGCTCGTTCTCAGCCTAAAAATATAAATAACGGTATACCTTAAAGTTTTTCTATACTTTTATATGGCGGATATCCTACGTTTGGATACTGACTGGTGAGTAGTTGAATAAAATAGATAAGGCAGACTTTACCCCTATATACTTGTTTTTATCGTGTCTTATTTTTTGCTGTTTTTTAATTGATTGTCGGTATTTAACGGCTATTGATTATGAGAGTACGCTTTAGCAAGGATTGCTAATCAGGCGTCATTTAATCAGCATACTCGGTCTAAAAATTCATCTATAAAATGAACCTATAAACAGCTCTTATCTACAAGGATGTAGTTATGGAAGGTCTTGCAATAGTCACGTTAGTCAATTCAGTTATCATTCCTATTTGTCTGTTTTTAATCATGATGGGCATGGGTCTGACCCTCGTCACCAACGATTTTAAACGGGTTTTAAAATACCCAAAAGCAGTCGGCATTGGCTTGACCAATCAGTTGATACTGTTACCTATCATTGGCTTTGCCTTAGCCAACATCATGCCATTACGCCCAGAGTATGCCGTCGGAGTTATGCTCCTCGTATTGTGTCCGGGCGGCACTACCTCAAATTTATTTACCTATTTGGCTAAAGGCGATGTGGCGCTGTCGGTGACGATGACCGCGATTGCGAGCGTGATTACCGTCTTTACCATTCCCATTGTGCTGAGCTTTTCATTGATTTATTTTATGGGCAGCGGTAGTGAGTTTGAGTTACCAGTAGTAAAAACGATGCTTACTTTGGTGGTGCTGACGATAGTGCCTATTAGTGTCGGTATGCTGATTAAACGCTATGCACCAACCGTTGCCGATCGTTCACAAGTCTATGTGTCTCGATTTGGGGTGATATTTTTAACGTTTTTAGTGCTGTTTTTGGGATATGTGCAACGCGATATCATTGTCGACGCCTTTATCGCTACTGGTCCCGTATCGGTATTATTAAACCTCTCAACCATGGCGCTCGGTTATTATAGTAGTAAATGGTTCGGTCTCAACTGGGCGCAAAGAACCTCGGTGACGCTAGAAGTCGGTTTGCAGAATAGCACCTTATCGATATTTATGGCATTGACACTATTATCTAACTACGACATGTCGATGATGCCAGCCATTTATACCTTGGTGATGTTCTTAAGCGCGGGGATTTTGGTGCGTATATTTAGCGCTCAACACGATAAGCTGAGAAAATCTGAAATAGAAGATAGCGTGTTGGCAGCGCGTATGCTGTAGATGCTGAAAACCCATAACAGGTTTAAATATTGAACCTTGTTATGGGTAATAGGTGAGTTATCTATTTATAGCATTTAGCATTAACCAATACCAATCAAGGTCGGCGGGTATTTATACTGGTTTTAGATTCCGCTTGTTCACTAGCCGTTTGTTCTTTCACTTTTTCGATTTGAAATAAGAAGGTACGGTTTTTGAGTACCGCCACAAACACCACGCCGCCGACGGTATTGCCCAGCAATATCACTACTAAAAACAGTAAATAACGCCCCAAGCTGACGGTATTGCCGTATAGCAAGGCAGAAAAAATCTCAATGTTGCCCACGATACTGTGGTGCAATCCTAAAAAACCAATACTGCCAGTAATAAGCGTTACCAAAACGATGCGGCTAAGGGTGTCGCGTGCTGAGGTCACAAGCCACGCGGTGACGCCCATCATCCAACCTGCTAAGATGGCGCTACCAAATATGACCCACCACCTAAATCCTAAAATGTGTTCGGCATAAGTGTCGATGTCGCTCACGCTAAACAGCTGCATATTTAAACCCAACCCTATCATCAATGCGGCAAACAAACAGCCGCCAACGATGTTGCCAGCGATGACAATGCCCCAAAGGCGTAGCAATTTATGCAACGGTTCAATCTTGTTAAGCACAGGTAGGCTTAATAATGAGGTTTGTTCGGTGAATAATAGCGACTGACCAATGACGACGATGATAAAGCCAATCGGGTAAAGTAGGGAGGCGAGCACGATTGCGTATTGGCTTGGTAGCACACCACTCAACAGCGCAAAAGCTGATAAAATCATAAAGAAGCTAATGCCAATCTCAAGCCCTGCGGTAAAGGCACTGGTAAATAGCGAGCCAAGCGAACGTTCAAAGGTTTCTTTGGCATCCATCACTTGCTCAACCAAGATACTGGCATAGCTCTTTGCTTGACTCAAGTTGTCATCATTGGCGACTTTTTTGATGGTCTCTTTATCTTCTTCGCTCATATCTTCAGAGAAATCTTCGTCTTCTAAACTTTCTGTAGCCTCGGTATCATCTGGCATCTCAGTTTTGCTAACGTCTTTATCTTCAGCAGTAGATGATTGATAAGCGCTATCATCAATCAAGCGCTTATCGTCTATTTCATTAGTATCAGATTCATCAGCTTGAGAGTGGCTGCTATTGTTATAGGTGTGCTCGGTATCTTTGGACACGGTCGGCTCGCTGTTTATAAGATCATGATTTTAGGATAAAGACGCCATTTATATGCTAGTGATGTTATAAAATACACCTCATAGCATGACCCATATTTTATAACATCACTAGCACTTATTTTGTTGGAATCTCATTCGATTGAGGGCCTTTATGGGCTTTTGCGCTTATTAATGGGGCAATGCCACTCTGCAAGTCTGATAAATTGCCTTAGCATCTAACAAAATCTGCCTATCTGCGTTAAAATCACTCTATTCATGATTTTCCTAATTTTTATATTCGCTTTAATCACATTCAATCAATAAAAGATAATGCCATTATGAGTAACCAAAACCTCACTACATCTATTCAAGCGGCCTTAAGCCAGTTAGAGAATGCGTACAATCCTGCGGAAGTCGAAGCGGGCATGTATCAAGGCTGGGAAGAAAGCGGTTATTTTAAGCCGACGTTTGACAAAGACGAGTCTTTCTCTATCGCCTTGCCACCGCCGAACGTCACTGGCTCGCTGCACATGGGTCATGGTTTTAACAACGCAATCATGGATGCGCTCACGCGTTATCACCGCATGGATGGTGACAATACGCTGTGGCAACCGGGTACGGATCATGCTGGTATCGCGACCCAAATGGTCGTTGAGCGTCGTTTGGAGGCGCAAGGTATTAAGCGCCGTGACATGACGCGTGAAGATTTCGTCGATAAAGTGTGGGAATGGAAAGAAGAGTCGGGCGGCAATATCACCAGCCAAATCCGCCGTTTGGGCAGCTCGGTTGATTGGTCGCGTGAGCGCTTTACCATGGATGATGGTCTGTCTAACGCGGTAAAAGAAGTGTTCGTACGCCTATTCGATGATGGTTTGATATATCGTGGTAAGCGTTTGGTCAACTGGGATCCAAAGTTCCAAACCGCGCTGTCTGATCTAGAAGTCGAAAACCATGATGAAAAAGGCAGTTTGTGGCATTTCCGCTACCATTTCACGGACACAGAGCTGCTGACCCAAGACGGCAAAAACTATCTGGTCGTCGCAACCACACGTCCTGAGACTTTACTTGGTGATACCGCTGTCGCAGTCAATCCTAGCGATGAGCGTTATGCGCACTTAGTCGGCAAAACCATTACCTTGCCAATTACGGGTCGTATTGTACCTATCGTCGCTGATGATTATGTCGAAAAGGACTTCGGTACGGGCTGCGTCAAAATCACCCCAGCGCATGATTTTAACGATTATGAGTTGGGTCGTCGTCATGACTTACCATTGATTAATATTCTTGATGAGCGTGCCAATATCCTACCAGCGATGGAAGTTTATCCTAATTTGCAGACGCGTGAGCCAACGTTAGAGACTACGCCAAGTGAGTATGCAGGACTTGAGCGTTTTGCCGCTCGTAAGTTCCTCGTTGAGCAAGCAGGCGAGCAGGGCTGGCTAGAAGACATCGAAGACTATGCACTCAAAGCCCCACGTGCTGAGCGTGGTGGTACGATCGTTGAGCCATGGTTGACCGATCAATGGTATGTCGCGGTCAAAGAGCTGGCCAAGCCTGCGATTGATGCAGTAGAGGATGGCAGCATCGAGTTCGTCCCTGCGCAGTACAAAAACATGTATATGTCGTGGATGACCGATCTGCAAGACTGGTGCATTAGCCGTCAGCTCTGGTGGGGACATCGTATCCCTGCATGGTATGACGATGCGACTGGTGAAGTCTATGTCGCCCGTGACGAAGCAGAAGTCCGTAGTAAATACAGCCTTGGCGATGACGTAATCTTGCGCCAAGATGATGACGTACTCGATACATGGTTCAGCTCTGGTCTATGGACGTTCAGTACGCTTGACTGGGCAGACGTCAATGCTGATCCACGCGTGATGGACACCTTCCACCCAACCAGCGTGTTAGTGACAGGTTTTGATATTATCTTCTTTTGGGTCGCGCGCATGATCATGATGACCATGCATTTCGTGAAAAACGAAGATGGCACGCCGCAAGTACCGTTTAAGACCGTCTATGTCCATGGTCTGGTACGTGATGGCAATGGTCAAAAAATGTCAAAATCAAAAGGTAACGTCTTAGACCCGATTGACCTCATCGACGGTATTGATCTAGAAGCGCTGGTCGAAAAACGCACCAGTAACATGATGAATCCTAAAGACGCGGCCAAAATCGAAAAGCAAACGCGTAAAGAGTTCCCAGAAGGCATCCCAGCCTTTGGTACGGATGCACTGCGCTTTACCTTTACCTCGCTTGCCAGTACTGGTCGCGATATCAACTTTGATCTAAAACGTGTCGAAGGTTATCGTAACTTCTGTAATAAAATCTGGAACGCCAGCCGTTTTGTACTCATGAACTGTGTCGATAGCGAAGGCAGTGCCAAGCCTATCGACCAAGCGGCAAACCCTGACGTTTGGGAATTACCAGAAAAATGGATCATGAGTCGTCTGAACTCTACCGTTGGCGATATCCATCAGCATTTCGCTCAGTATCGTCTCGATATGGTCAGCCAAGATATCTATGAGTTTATCTGGAATGAGTACTGTGATTGGTACGTTGAGCTTGCCAAAGCCAGTCTAAATGACGACTCGGTAACGGATGAGCGTAAAGCGCAAATCCGCTATGTGCTACTGCACGTGCTAGAGACGGCGCTACGCTTCAGTCATCCAATCATGCCGTATCTAACCGAGCAAATCTGGCAGACGGTTGCGCCATTATTGAATCGTAAAAATACTGAAAGCATCGTGGTCGCTGACTATCCAAAAACGGATGATGCACAAATCAGTGAGCAGGTTGAGGCGGATATGGCGTGGCTACAGGAGCTCATCGCGAGCGTCCGTAATATTCGTGGTGAGATGAAACTCGGTAACGCGGTACGTCTGCCAGTGCTACTACAAAATATCTCTAGCGACGAAGATGCGCGTCTGTCACGCATCAAAAACCAGTTCAAAGCGCTTGCCAAAGTCGAGAGCCTAGAGATCGTCAAAGAAGGTGATGAAGTGCCACTATCGTCATCAAGTATGGTCGGTCAGCTACGCGTACTCGTACCGATGAAAGGTCTGATTGACCCAACGGCTGAGCTGGCACGTTTGGGTAAGTCATATGATAAGTTGAAAGGTCAATCCGAAGGCATCGCCCGCAAGCTAGGCAATGAAGGCTTTGTCAGTAAAGCACCTGCGGAAGTGGTCGATGCTGAGAAGGCGAAACTGGCTGAGCTAGAAGGGCAGTTGACGGCAATGACGGCGCAGATGGAGCAGTTGAAAGCGTTGTAACTGAAGCGTAAATATCTATAGTAATAAAAGACGCTGTCACAATTGTGACGGCGTTTTTTATTGTCTATTAGGTAATTATCAGACAAGATGGACTACTATTTCTAGAGTCATAGAATAATTTTTATTTGGGGGTTAGTTTAGTGAATAAACATATTGAAAGCTATTTAAAAGAATTTATAACAATGGATAAACCTCAGTACGCTGTAATGTTGAAAGGCGATTGGGGGTCAGGTAAAACATATTTTATTAAAAATTTTATTGAAAATGATAAGAACAACAAATATGTATATGTGAGTCTTTTTGGCTTGAAAAGTACAGAAGCTATTGATGAGGCAATATTTGATGAGCTACATCCTGTGCTGAGCTCTGCACCAGTTAAAGTTTTGAATACCGTTTTCAAAAGCGCATTGAAGCTTGGGCTAAGAGTGGATGTGGATTCAGAAAATGCAAATTTGAATTCAGTAAATGCTAATATAAACTTAGACAGTGTACTAGATTATTTTGACAAAAAAAATAAAGATAAGAATGTTATTTTCATTTTTGATGACTTGGAAAGAACTTTGTTAGATTATACAGAAGTTTTAGGTTACATAAATAGTATGGTAGAGACTTCAGGCTTGACCGTAATTGTTATCGCTAATGAAGATAAGATAACCAATGATGTGTTCAATGACTTTAAAGAGAAAACTATAAATAAGACGTATAAGCTAGTTTCAGAAAATAGTGAGGTTTTTTTAGAAATAGTTAACAAGCACAATGTTTTAACTAATCATGTAGAAGGTATTAGAAATATCTTTGATAAATCAGGTAATAATAATTATAGGGTTCTAATTCAAATCATTGATAATTATAAGTATTTTAGCAAATCGATTCTTCGTAAATTTAAAAAAAATTCAGATTTTATGGAAAATTTAGTTCACCAGTATTTTATATATTCTTTTACATATAAGATAGCTGGTAACTTAGATAATATCTCAGATATATTGAAGTCTTTCAATAATAAATACCAGTTATTCAACTCTAAAACTTGGAAAGATATTATCGAGAATAATATAATAAACCAAGATGAATTGACGAAAACTATTCAGGAATTATATTTCTTTAAAAAGGAGGTAGAAAAACCCTCTTGGAGAGAGCTTTGGGATTATAATCATCTTAATAAAGATGCTTTCTATAAAAACTTAAAGTCTATGCAGACAGATTTTTTGAATTTCAAATATAACAATCCACTTATTCTACTACATGTTGTTAGTTTGCTTATAACCTTCTCAAAGGCGGGCATTAAAACAGTTATTAGTGTTGAGAAAATTAGAGATACAACGTGTGAGTATATTAGAAGCCATACTAATAAAGAATGGAATAAAAAGAACAGAGGAGACAGTTTTTTTAATTCTACAGGATTAGGATACACAAATGATGATGACGCTGATTTTAAGAATATTTTAAGACTAATAAATATTAAAATAGATGATATTGTTGCAGAATATGAAGTATATGCAGAGAAGGAAGACAGAGCGAATTCAGTCAGTATGATAGAAACTGGCGACTTTTTGGGTTTAATAGATATTCTTGATAAAAAGTATTCTACTGTAGCTTACTTGCATAATCTTGATGCTGATATGATATTCCAAAAAATAATGGAAGATGATAGTCGGATATTTGGTTTTTCTATGGTAATAAATCATCGATATCCCAGTAATCATACAATGGATAATAGACCCATATCATTTTATAGATTAGAGGAGTTATCTTTTTTACAAGCTTTATCTACACATATCCGAACTTATCTTGAAAAGGATGACAGAGATGATTTTATAGCATTGAAGCTGAAAATCTTAATCGAGCTATTGGAAAAAAACATCAAATATTTAGAAGAAATTAAAAAACAATATATTAATCAAGATATTTGAGCTATTAGTAATCCTAACAAAAATAAGTATTTTCTATTATTTAAGGGTTATCAATTCGTAATCATTAAAGTTAGATTGTATAAATTCCCTATACCAAAAATAATAAAAAACTGCCACAGCAAATACTATGGCGGTTTTCTATTGCCAGTAATTAGTCTATTATCTTTAAAGGAATAACACGCTAACGTAAGGAACACTATGAACCATCTCACTATCGGACAACGCGCGCCTCTAAGCAACCTTACTATTGACGAGGCCGCACCAGTCACGCTCAAGTTCACTCGCCAGAGCCCAATAGAGATGGACATCAGCTGTTTTAAACAAGGACGCTCAACATGAAAATGACATCTACTGCCAAAGCCTTCACTTTAAGCGCCTTGTTATTAAGCCTAAGCGCTTGCGTCTCTTTACCGACCAATGAAGACACCTTAACAGATGCCGATCTTATTCGCGCTGTTCAGCAAAAAGAACCCGCACCAACCGAAGGCGAGCAGCAGTGGATTATTGGCTACCATCATGGGACTGAAGTCGTTAAATCCTTTCGGTGTGCGGATTTATGTCCTGAGAATACTCTACGAATTATCTATTACAATGTGCCTGATGTAGAGAGCTGCGCTCGCATTGGTGGTGTCACTAAACAGATTTTAGTACCGATAGCAATTACCGTTGCCCCAAGAACGTTTTGTTTTCCTAAGGTGATTGCGGACAACTGGGAAGGCTATCTTAAATAAGCAGATATTGAGTAAGATGCCATCGAATAAATCTCAAATTTAGCAGTTAGCTTTTGACTCTTAAACTATTTAGTACGGAAGAACCGCCCATAGTCTAGACTGTGAGCGGTTTTTTATTGCTAAAAATTCAGTCAAAGGTTGTGAGCTCACTTACCCAACCACTAACCAAACATACCTATTGATAGCAAAAACCTCGTAAAAATAGCCTTGTACCATTTTGAGTGATATTGCATGCTTAGCTACCTATATAGGTAGGCAGTTCTATAAATGATTATCCGGTTTAACAATTTAACTGTCTAACCTTCATTAAATATTAGCCACTCCATATAATTCAATGACAGTATTTTTATGAGCCAACACAAAAAAGCCTTTTATTATCGACCCAAAACCAATCAGCATAACAGCCCAACGGTGCGTTGGACGTTTGTCATACTGGGCTGGCTATTTTTTGTATTAGGGATTATCGGTGTATTACTGCCAGTCATGCCGACTGCGCCTTTTATATTATTAGCAGCAGGTTGCTGGGCACGTAGTTCGCGGCGCTTTCACTTTTGGTTGATTAATCATAAATACTTTGGGAAATTTGTCCGCGACTGGGAAAATAATCATGCGGTGCCACTCTATGCTAAGTGGTTAGCGACAATAATGATGACTATTTCAACAACGATGTTATTTTTTAATATTCCCGCCGATATGATATGGATGGCATGGCTTGTAGCCGTGGTCTGTACTGGGGTAGCGGTCTATTTATTCCGTTTGCCAAATGCCTAAAATGCGTTGATTTTCAGGTCAAAAATCGTAAGAAATGGGCTTTAGTTACATGAAAGCTAAGATAAGACTTGCGAAATCAGGATGTTCCCCCTATAATACGTCCAAGCTTAAGAGCAGTTCTGCACCAAATCATTACCTCGTAGTATTAGTTATAATCCTTCGTTTTAATATTTATCGTTCAGTAGCTATTTGCAAGCGTTATCGGTCACTAGGCCATTAATAAATTTAAAAGTAGGATTATATTATGTCAGACGTTCAAAAAGGTACAGTTAAGTGGTTCAACGAAGCTAAAGGCTTTGGTTTTATCGCTCCAGAAACTGGCGCAGACGTTTTTGCTCATTACAGCGAAATCACTGGTTCAGGCTTCAAAACTTTAGCTGAAGGCCAAGAAGTTGAGTTCACTGTAACTCAAGGTCAAAAAGGCCCACAAGCCCATAACATCGTTGCTATCTAATTTGTCTTTATAGACACTTAGAGCAAGATGAAAAAAAAGCGAACCTTCGGGTTCGTTTTTTTTTCGTCTACGATTTAAGATAAGCTATTTGCAATTAAAAGCTTAATATCTATAACGTAACGTGCGCTTTATGTTGAGTAGCTTTTAAATCAGACGATAAACCAAGAAAGCCGATGACTAGCATAGTCATCGGCTTTTTTAATCTATATAACTCATGGCAAGAATGATAACGAACGGTAAGGATGTTTGGTAGCTTACTTTAGCCAAGCAAGCTTATACCAATATTAATCAATCCACCGCCAACGATCAGCCAAGCAAACATAATCGCCCCCAAGATAAGGGGTTTAACGCCAGCTTGTTTAATAGCGCCCAAATGCGTGGTTAGACCAAGCGCAAACATCGCCATGGTAAGCAGCACATCGTCTAGCATCACCATACTACGCTCAAAGCTTGCGCTCATCGGCACCCAAGTGTGCAGTAAAACGATGGCAATAAATATAAAGGCAAACCAAGGCACTTTGACTTGTTGGACGCGATTCATAAACGATGGTTTTTTGCCATTGTCGCTGCTACCTTTGGTTAAGGCAAACGATAAAATAAGTAAAAAAGGCGCAAGCATCATGACCCGTATCATCTTGGTGACAACCGCTGTGTCACCCACTTCAGGACTGACTGCGTTACCAGCGACGACGACTTGCGCCACTTCATGAATGGTGGAACCCGTATAAATCCCGTACTGCTGAGCATTTAGCCAAGGTTGCAACCAACCAAGATGGTATAAAAACGGATAGAGCAGCATCGCAACCGTACCAAAGACCACCACTGTCGCCACGGCAATAGTGACTTTGTGGGCTTCCGCTTTGACCACAGGCTCGGCGGCAATCACTGCGGCGGCACCGCAAATACTCGCGCCTGACCCAATCAATAGCGTCGTTTGTTTATCGACTTTTAACCATCGGGTACCTATCCAATAGGTGAGTAAAAAGGTCGATGTCAATACCAACGCATCGCTCATCACCGCAGACAGTCCGACACTTGATACTTGCGTTAGGGTCAGCTTAAAGCCATAAAACATGATGGCGAGGCGCAATATTTGACCTTTGGCAAATGTCACGCCGACACTTAAGCGCTCAGCAAGGTTAGGATAGACTGTATTGCCCAATACCATACCAATGATAATGGCTAAAGTGAGAGAAGACAAGCCAACGATACGCCCATTTGTCCATGTGTTGACACTAGTATTGAGCCACAAACAAAATAAGCTGCCAATCAGCACGACGATGAGCCCTGCTAGATGGCGGCTGCGCGGGAGATAGTTATTTACTGATTGGGTCAAGGCGTACATGACTGACTGTCCTATTATGTATTATCTATAATCGAAATAAGCATAAGCTTATGAATAGACATTATAAGACAGACTAATCTATAATAAAAACAGATTAATTAGATAAAACCTATCGATCTTTTGGGTCAATGAAAGTCTTTGGGTTAAAAATATGGGTTTTTAGGTAATAAAGGGTTTTTAAAATAACAGGTGGTTTTTAGGTTGTATCAATAAGATAGGGTATCAGAGAAAGTATGAAAAAAGCCATGCAGGTATTACCAAAGATTACCCTCAAGCAATTATCGGTGTTTGTCAGTATTTATCAAACGGGTAGTACCAGCCGTGCCAGTGAAGCGCTGCATTTATCGCAGTCGGCGGTCAGTAGTGCGCTGACAGAATTAGAAGCAAGGCTGCAGATGCCATTGTTTGAGCGCGTCGGGCGTAGGCTCAATCAGCACCCCAACGCCCATCCTATTTACATACAGGCACAAGCTATCCTAGGGCAGGCCTTAACTCTAGAGCATTATCATAAGCATCAAGCAGGGCAGATTCATATCGGTGCCAGTACCACGATCGGCAATTATGTGCTGCCGCCGCTGCTTGCCAAGCTATATGCGACGCTGCCCGATGCCCATATCGATATGTATATCGCCAATACTCAAGAAGTGGTCAGCGAAGTTGAGCAATTAAATATTGATATTGCGCTCGTAGAGGGTATGCCACGCCCCACAGATATGAAGGTGATTGAGCAGCGTGCGTGGCGGACAGATACCTTGATGATCTTTACCAAGCGCGATAGCAAATGGTTGACAGACATGGCAGCGTATAATGATGCGGATAATTGCTACGAGCTTAGCATTGCACAACTGGCAAAGCTGCCGCTATTGGTACGAGAGGCAGGGTCAGGTACACGGCAAATTATCGACGAGCAGCTGCTCAAGCATTTGCCTGATGCAGAAATTGTGATGGCGATTCAGCAGTCGGAAGCTATTAAGCATATGGTGAGTGCAGATATTGGTCTTGGCTGTTTATCACAGCATGTCATTCAGGCAGAGCTGACAGCAGGAGCGCTGGTACAGGTGAAAGTCGCGGGCATCGATTTGTCACGAACTTGGTGGCTAGTGTGGCATAAAGCCCGCCATCAAAGCCCGATTTGGCAAAGCTTTATTGATATTTTGACAGAAGATTGATTTTTTTGGTAAATATAGAAGTATTGGTAAGAATGTTTACTATTTTAATCAGTAATAAAAAAGCGCAATGTCAGACAATGCGCTTTTTTTAATGAGCTTTTTTAATAGTTTTAACTAACTTGAAAACGACGTTAAGTCTTTTCTTAAACTACTTATTAACGGGTTTATCCAGTCTTACGACCAAGCTATCGCATGGGACGTTAGGCAAGATATTATCTGCCGTCGCGCCACTGAGCCAAGCGGCGATACCATGGCGTTCATGACGACCGATGACTAGTAAATCAACATCATGCTTGTGACAATAGTTGACGATACCTTCGCTATTAGAGATGGCAGTGGTCACTTCAGAATTCACCGCATGTAGATCATTACGCTCCAAAAACTGTGCCAGTTTGGCACGCGCTTCTTGACAGCGTTCATCGTCAATTTCGTCATATAAGCTGGAGGCTGGCACCAATTCATAGCCAAAGCCAACCATGGTATCTTTGACGATATGTAATACCGATAACTTGGCATTAGGACGATTCTCGACGATACGTTTGGCCTTTTGGGCGACCACATCAGCATCGGACATTAAGTCGGTGACCAATAAAATATGTTCGTAACTCATGAGCGGCTCCTTGTGACAGATGATTTTAACTATAGCACTACTGATGGCCGCTGTTAAGTAAGCTTTGAGTTCGCTTTGTGAAAATCCGACATTCTGCCATATTGGTCATCTTTATTACTACAGTATCTTGACTTATGAAGGTGCGAACCCCATCTAATTCCGTTAGGCAAATTCTTTTTAATTTATACCGGTGCATTGCTGTCATTTAAAATGATGCACGGGTACATGCCATTAAATTTGAATATTACTCATAAGTTAATCACAATAATACTCACAATATTTTTATATAAATATCATATAAAAAACACCCTACGATAAGTACTAAATACACTATTTATCTATTGTTTACTCTGATTCTATTTTATCGCCACTGGCTATATTTAGTCATTAATCGCATATTATTCTAAATAAAATTAGAGCAATCCATAAGGAAAATTATGACCGACACATTATCTACTACTGATCTAACTTTGCATCCTGCCTTTGAGCTGATTGAGCACCGCCATATCGATGCATTGTCGATGGACGTATTGATAAGCCAACACGTCAAAACAGGCGCGATGCATTACCATTTGGCACATCCGAGTGACGAAAATGCCTTTTTGGTTGGTTTTCGCACTCAGCCAATGGATTCAAAAGGTGAGGCCCATATTTTAGAGCACGTGGCTTTATGTGGCTCTGAGAAGTTCCCTGTTCGTGACCCGTTTTTCTCAATGATTAAACGCTCATTAAACACGTTTATGAATGCGATGACCGCTGCCGATTGGACGGCGTATCCGTATGCGACGCAAAATAAAAACGACTACTTTAATTTGCTAGCCGTTTATTTGGATGCCTCATTTTTTCCGAATATTCATCCGCTGGATTTTGCCCAAGAAGGCATTCGTGTTGAGTTAGACGAAAATGACAAGCCGCAATTTAAGGGTATCGTTTTTAATGAAATGAAAGGCGCAATGAGTGGCGAGATTGACCAGTTGTATCATACGGTCGCCCATCATTTATTCCCAACGACGACGTATCACTATAATTCGGGCGGAGATCCTGCCGATATTCCTGACTTGACCCATACTGAGCTGGTTGAATTTCATCAGAGCCATTATCATCCGTCAAACAGCGTGATTATGAGCTTTGGTAATATTCCAGTCGCTGAAACCCAAGCCAAAATCCATGAAGATGCCTTGATTCAGTTTGAAGCAGGTAAAAAACACGTCTCACGTCCAGAGCAGCGTTTGTCTGCACCGATTAGTGCGGTTGATACTTATACGGCTGACGAAGCAGGTCCTGACCAAACGCATCATGTGGTGGCGTGGTTATTACCGTCGATTACCGATCCAAAGCAGCGTTTGGCGTTGCGTCTATTAGAAGGCGTATTAGTTGAGCATGCTGGTTCGCCGCTGCGTGCTTATTTGGACAGCCATCCACTCGGCAAAGCGCCAAGTCCGCTACTAGGGCTGGATGACAGTCATTATGAAATGGTCTTTTATACCGGTCTACGCGGTTCTAACCCTGAACACGCCGAAGCGGTAGAACAGGGCATTATTGATTTGCTTAAAGAGGTCGCGAGCCAACCGATTGATGATGAAACGATTGAGACGATTCTGCATCAAATCGAGATTGATCAGCGTCATATCGGCGGCGATAGCATGCCGTATGGTCTGAATCTGATGCTAGAAGGCTTTAGTACCGCGATTCATGATGGTAATCCTATCGATGTCTGGGAAGTTGATGAGCATTTGCAGTGGCTACGTGAGCAAGTAAAAAATGCGCAGTGGTTACCGAATTTAATTAAGCAGCATTTGCTTGATAATCAGCATCGTGTGCGTGTGACCATGACGCCTGATAGTGAAAAATCCGCCCGTTTGGCGGCAGCTGAGCAGACTCGCCTTGATACCATCGAGATGGATTTGACCGCTGATGATAAAGCTATCTTAAAACAACAAGCGCTTGATTTGGCAGCGCGCCAAGCAGCGCCTGATGATTTAAGCCTATTGCCAAAAGTGGGTTTAGAAGACGTACCGACCGATATCAGCTTTAAACAAGGCACGCAAAAGCAGATTAATTTGAGCGGCAAAGAAAGTACGCTATTTGAATATGAAGCGGGCACCAACGGCTTGTATTATTATCAAATAATTGTACCGTTGACTGATGCGATTGGTAATGAGGGTACAAGCGAGCTACCCGTTAATGAAGTCATTAATCATCCGCTGTTGCCTATTTATTTAAGCTTGTTATCAGAGCTAGGTACAGATTCGCTCAGCGCTCACGAAATGCAGGCCAAACAAGCGGCGCATTCATCAGGGGTGACTGCTAGAATTAGCCAACGTACCAATGTCGATGATAGCCAAGCGATTAGCAGCTACTTTGTGGTGGCAACGCGCGCACTGAATCGTAAACCTGAAGCGATTGATTTGCTCAAAGAAGTGATGGAACACAGTATCTTTAGTGAGCATGATCGTATCAAAGAAATCTTGCAGCAGCGTCAAGCAGGCTGGCAATCAAACCTTGCTGGTTCAGGGCATTCTTATGCCATGCAAACCGCCAGCCGTGGTATGAGTCGTCAAGCGCAGTTAGAGTACGTGCGCAGTGGTCTGCCAGCATTGAACGCGCTAAAAGACTTCTTAACTCATGCCAGTAGCGATGACGCACAGTGGGATAAATTAGCAAACAGCTTGATGGACTTACATCAACGTCTAATTAGTTTGCCTAAGCACGCGGTTATCATCTGTGAAGCGGAGCAAACCGAACGCTTAAGCAATTTAATCGTTGATAGCTGGAAAGACAGTCAAGCGCCGAAGATTGCAGCGCAGTTAAAAAATACCGATGCGAGTATCGACGCCAATATTCCAAGCGAGTTTGCCGAATTGCAACTTGATGCGGCGTTAAATGGTGAGAAAGACGCGGTCGAAGCGCTAGAAAGTGATGTGGTGCTCGATGTTGAAGACTTGGCGTGGCTAGTCCCGACCAACGTCTATCATAATGCCAGTGCTTATACCGTGCCAGCGGCTGATCATCCTGATACAGCAGCTCTCATGGTACTCGCGCCTTATCTACGCAATGGTTATCTGCATAGCGCTATTCGTGAGCGCGGCGGTGCTTATGGCGGCGGTGCGGGCTACGATGCCAATGCCTGTGCCTTTAAGTTCTTTAGCTACCGTGACCCGCAGTGTGCTGAAACTTTTGCGCACTTCGATGCCAGTATCGAGTGGCTATTGAATGAGCCGCAAACGGACGAGCAGTTAGAAGAAGCCATCTTAGGTATTATCTCAGGAATGGATAAGCCAGGCTCTCCAGCAGGGGAGGCGGTTAAAGCCTGCTTTGCAGATTTGCATCATCGCGGCGTAGAGTGGCAGCGTAAAATGCGTGCCTCAATATTGGCTGTGACCGTGGCAGACTTGCAGCGCGTTGCTAAGCAATATCTACAAGGTCAAAAACACGTACGTGCAGTACTCGCGCCTTATGATAAAGAAGCAGCAGTACAAGAATTGGGCTTTAACGTTTGTAAAATTAAAAGTTAACCTTCTTAAAGTCTGCTGATTTAATCGTTATATAAAAAACCGCCGCTTTCACTAAAAATGGAAGCGGCGGTGTTTATTGCTTGATAGTGTTTTTTAAAGGCTTACTTTTTGATTAAGTAATTGGCGACTGCTTTATAGGCAGGTAAAGAAGTTGGGTCGATTTTACCGTTACTGGCATCTGGATATGACGCAAAACGGACGATGACCATGTCCGCTGCTGGGTCAACATAGACCGTTTGACCGTGGACGCCGCGTGCCGCATAGATGGGCGTGGGGTTATTAAATAACCACCACATGCTTGTGTAGCTGCCGTTAGTCAGCTGCTTATAATCGGCTTTCGCAAAAGCCTCTTTATCGCCACCCGCTTCGATATTATCAACGACTGTAGCTGGGAATAAGCGCTCACCATTAATTTCGCCTTTATTGAGCATCAAGCTACCAATGCGTGCCATATCATGCAAACCTGCACTAAGACCGCCGCCAGCAAACGGCGTACCTTTAGCATCGACCGTCATATACGCGCTTTGTTCAGCACCGATTTTTTGCCAGATGCGTTCAGAGAGTAATTCATTCACCGCTTTACCAGTCGTACGCGAAATAATCCAGCCTAGGGCGTCGCTATTAATGGTTCGATAGTTAAAAGCTTCCCCGTGTTCGCCGTTCTTCTTAACTGTTTGCAGGTACTCAAAGTAACCATTGGGTCCTTTATAATCTTTCGGTTTTGGTAGTGGGCTTGCCGCTTCTGAATACTTCCAGATATCGGCATTAGGATCAGCATAGTCTTCGCTATAATCGAGCGCTGTGGTCATGTCCATGACTTGGCGTACGGTTGCATCACCAAAGCCACTGTTTTTGAGCTCTGGAATGATAGACGCTACCAAGGCTTTATCGTCAAGCTTACCTTCGGTCACGAGGATTTCTGCTAACAGCCCAGTCATTGATTTGGTCATCGACATCGCCGCATGATTGCCCAGCTCATTGAGACAACCGTTTTGGCGCTCGTATACCACCTTGCCATGATGCATGATCATAATGCCGTCAGTATAATTGGCATCCAGTGATTGCTTCCAAGTCATCGGGCGCTTACTGTTAGTAGGCATAAAGGTGATGGCATCGATGTTTTTATCTAACGCATAGCTGAGCTTGGAAGGCGCACCGATACCGCGACTGACGTCAGTGGTGGGCATCAATTCACGGATATGACAGACCGTCCAACGCAGCTTGGGGAAACTAAAAAAATTAGAGGAAGGTTGAGTAATCAGTTTATCGGCAGGCGGCGGAAAACCTTGCATCCAGCCAAGCGTTTGTGGGTCTGATTGTTTGGCGGTTAACCGTGCATCTTCCGCATGGCTGGTGATACTTATACTGGTTAGGGTCATGGCGATGGTCAGTGGTAGTAGCGGTAAAAAGCGTTGCAATAAAGTCAGCATAATATTCTCGCAAGTCGGCTTAAACGATTAACTTCAGACAATAAAAAACCATTGATAAGTGGCTATATTCAAAACTTAGCATAAGACTTATCAATGGTTTTTACCAACCACTTTTGTAAAGCAATTGATTTTTTTATAAGGTTATTTTTTATAACGTTATGTTTATAACTCTATTCTTTATGTGCTTAGGGTTAGTAGCGCTTGATCGCTTGGTCTTTACCGATGATATCCTGATGAATAGGGAAATTTTCATGATTATCGTATTGCTTGCGGTCAGCAAAGTAGCTTTTTAAAGTACGACGTACCGCTTCAAAGGCAAGTTTGTCCCATGGAATATCTTCTTCGGTAAATAACGCACAATCAAGACTTTCAGAGCCGATGCCATAAGCGCCGTCTTTTAGCTCAGTGATATAGATACTATAGATTTGCCCGATATCAGGAATATCATATAGGCAATATAAATGCGGATTGACGACGACCGCTTCTGCTTCTTCAAAGCTTTCACGAGCGGCCCCTTCTGCCATGGTTTCGCCATTTTCCATAAAGCCAGCTGGTAGTGTCCATAAGCCATACTGTGGCTCGATCGCGCGGCGACATAGCAGTACCCGATGCTTATGCACAACGAGTGAGCCACAAATCACTTTTGGATTTTCATAGTGAATATAGTGGCAATTGGGGCATACCAAGCGTGGGATATTATCCGTGGCTGGTATTTTACGTTCTGCTTCATGACCGCATTGTAAACAATAGCGCATATCAACTGCCTTATTTAGTGATAAATCTACATGATAAATAGAAATGAGAAAAAGGATTGTCGTTCTTGGAAGAATTATGATTCTTATTTTATAAAATAGTATGACTTTAGCTTATCAGATGTTATGTGATCATAGCTGTTAATCCTAAGATAACACAAATTCTCATCACACTGGCAGTGATAATAACAAGCACACAGGTTTGTGCAACTGCTTACGGCTATGGTTGCTATTAATGAATGCATCAGCAGGCAAAGCAGGACAGTCACATAAAAAGTATATGCAGTCACGATAAGATTGCGCTAGGCTAGACTCACGCTAACTATTGAATGATAGCTTTGCCAATAACGAGAGTAATGGCTGCCGCGACTGGTATTGTTCTAAATAAGGGCAATCAGCAAAGCGCGCGCATTTATCAGAGTAGAGGGTATTAAAAAATGCCACTTTACGTCGCCAAGCATAACGATAAATGAATGGAGGCCAGCATGTAGATGCGATACGCGTAGCAATAATACTGGCGCAAGCGTTGTACACATTGCGAGAGATAAGCTCCACTATCCGATGCTTAATTCTAATAAAAATATAGGGCAATAATCATGTTACTTCCCCCGCAGTCGCTACGTTTTGATGAGTTTTCAGTCGCTGTGCCGGACTTTATTCGTTATCCCACCATTAGAACGCTGGCGGAACGGGTGCAGCATGAGACCTTAAATGCCGTTACCAGTCCTGCGCTGTATGATGCTAGCACTTCTCGTAGCACTCGCATTCTAGATAGCTTGTATCAAACACCCATTGCCGATGCCTCGGTATTGGTTGCCATTACCCATGAACGCCATCCAAAACTGCTACTGACACGCCGCGCTGCGCACATGAACAGCCATGCTGGCGAGGTCTCTTGCGTTGGTGGTAAACATGATGCAGGCGACGGTAATAATGTCGTCACCGCTTTGCGTGAAGCCTGTGAAGAGACCGCACTACCACCTAATAAAGTCCAGCTAATTGGTCAATTGCCCATTCAAACCTCTAAAAGTGGTATGAGTGTGCGTCCTATTGTGGCGCTGATTGCGCCCGATTTATTATTGGTACCTGAGCTTGGCGAAATCTCGCGCATTTTTTGGGCAGATTTTGAAACCTTGCTGACTCAGCCTACTGTCGAGTATGCGGTAGAATATGCAATGCAAGATAAGATCGCGACCATTCTCACGCCTAGCTGGCAAGTGGATGGTGAAACGGTTTGGGGTCTGACAGGACGTGTCATTGCCAGTTTGTTAGAAACAGGCTTTGATCGCCAGCTTGAGTGGTATTATCGTATCCAAAATACGCGCAATTAATCCGTAAGGCGACTGACGTCTAATCCCTATTCATTTTTTTATCTACTAGGCTTTATTTATAATTCCTTACTTATAATATTCGTCGTTTTTCTTTAGCCACCAATTCATATTATCTTGGCGTTTGGCGCGGAAGGCTTCTAGTTTTTCGGCTATCGTTTGATTGTGTTGGCGTGCCGTATCAAGGGCAAAGAGAATCGGCACCGACGATAAGACACCAAAGCGGATTTTTGATTTTGGCAAATCCAGCCCATCGCCGATATCATCGCCGACCAAAGTACGAGTCACGCTAGCATTGACCATCTCAACGAAACGCCCCCGTCGATTGTCTTCGCCCATCAGCTGACGCGGCAAATCATGCAAGGCTTTGGCTAATGGTTGCCCCATTTTAAAATCAAGTTGCTGAATTGATAAATAGGTATAAAGCCATTCCCAACAGGCGGTTTCATCTTTTGGCAGGCGCTCTAAGTCAACCCCCATCCAATAACTGGCAAGATTCCATAGATGCAGAATACCTGCCGCTTCTTCAGTGCTGATGCGTGCGCCAAGTAGCCGTAACCCGCGCATAATCAACAATGAAAACTGCAAATGAGTAGCAATCATGTCGGTTTGATTGATAGGAAGACCCCAATAATCAGTATTCCAGCTGCCATCTGGCTTGTGATGTTGGTCGGCATTTGGTATGACGCCTTTAGCAGCATTGCCTTTACCTTTGAGCAAGTTTTGCCGTACTAGGGTATGAATTTGCCGCACCTTGATTGATTGCCGCCAACCTTCTGAGCCAATCGCCAATACTTGCTCGATAGACTGACGTTGATTATGGGCGTTTGTATTCGACTTATGTAATGGGGGATGTTCAGAGACGGCTAGGATATAGGCATACGTACGCATCAGGCGCGGCAGGGCATCGTGCATCAATGCGCCTGTCTGAATGAGCGGCAGGGAGAGGGCGGGAATGCTGTAGCCTGCCATCAGGGCGACATTACGTAGTAGCCAAATCAGCATCAGCGGATAGCGTCGATAGGCAACCGCACCGATTTGGGCAAGCTTGGGATCGAACCAATCGGGATGGTGGCTAAATTGTTCAGCCAAGGCGTTAAATGCAGAGTTGTTTGTGAGATTAGCATCGAATTTATTGCTATTGCTGCTGTCGCTGATAATAAATTGCTGTAGGGGCTTTGCAAAACGAATGCCGTCAGCGGCCAACGTATCTGCCAGTGAATCGCCAATATCGTAGCCCGCGACTATTTCATTTAATAAATCTTGCGAGATAACGAAGTCTTTTGGCAATAAATAACGCTTGATGCGCTTTAATACTTGCAAGTCGCTATGGTCATCAATCGCGGTCGTCCGTCCGTGACGCTGATAAGGTTTTATTAAGGGTTGTTGGTGATTCAAAGTAGCAGCCGTCTGTTTATCAGTTATGTTGATTGAATCCATATTTATCAAATGCCTTCTTACCAAATGCCTTCTTACCAAATATTTTCCTATTAGATTATTTCACAAGGCCAATAGTATTAATAGCTATTTGACTGGTTTAGAGCTTCTAATTGTCTTTGCGTGGTGTTCATACGGTGCTTGGCTTTACGCAGCTCGTCGGCTAATGATAGTAGACGCGCGCGTGCTTCTTTTTCATTAGCAAAGTTTAACATCGCCCCACTTTCTAGCTTATCAAACTCTTCTTGGTAGGTTTCTATGAGGCGCTTGTCTTTGTCTAACTGACTGTCTAATGCATAATAGTCTAAGCCTTTTTGATTAGCAGTTTGCAGTGTGTTCGCCAAGGTTAAAGGGCAAACATTATTGAGCTGACGTCCGCGCCGACCGACATTGTAAGCATTACTGGTCGTGCAGTATTGCTTAAGACCCAGCTGGCGACCGCGCTCCCATGCCAGATAGTTGGGGGCAACACTGGCCTTGGCACAGGCTTTGGCATGTGATGCAAGGCGGTCTGATGGGTAACCTGCCACGCCATCATTGTAGCCAATAGCCTGCCAGTCACCAACGAGGCACTCCTGCTTAGAGAGCGTGGCACAGCTTGATAGTAAAACAATGCTACCAAGGAGCGCCAAGCTTAACGAAGGCCGCAGTACAAACTGTCGCATGATTCTCTCTTCTATGGCTATTGATGCAAGTGCTGATATGGCTAATGAAAAATACTTTTAATGAACCATGCTCGGCTGCCAAAGTACGTGAACTATAAAATCATAAGCCACCGATAAGCTAAATCGCCTTTAGGTGGCTTATCTTCTTATTAATGAGGGCGAGTCAGATCGACTGAGGTGCCGCTTACATTGTCTTTCAAGCTGACTTTGAGCATGAGGTAACCTGCGATACCAGAGACGATTGAGCCCATAATAATACCTAAGCGCTCATCAAATAAGGCTGTTTCACCAGCAAATGCCAGACCGCCAATGAACAGACTCATGGTAAAACCAACACCACAGAGTAAGGCTGCACCGTAAATCTGCTTATAGTTCATGCCTCTTGGCATGGTTGAGATACCAAGCTTAAAGATTAACCAGCACATGATCATCACACCCAGTTGCTTACCGATGAATAGACCGGCCGCAATACCAAGCGGTACTGAATGGAACAGCTCAGCGAAGCCTGCACCTTTGAGAGATATGCCTGAGTTAGCAAATGCGAATAATGGCAAGATACCGAAGGCAACGGTGTTATGTAAATCGTGCTCTAGCTCTTCTAGTGGTGAGTGCTCAGGATCAGTACGGTCAAACATAGGAATAAATAGTGCTAAGACCACGCCAGCCAAGGTGGCATGGATGCCGGACTTGAGTACCGCAATCCACATGATCACACCGATCAGCAGATAAGGCGTGATGCTGGTGACGTTGCGACGATTAAGAAGGTATAAGAAAGGTAGACATAGACCTGCCACTGCCAATGACTCTAATGACAAATCACTGGTATAAAATAAAGCGATGATTAAAATGGCGCCAATATCATCAAAAATAGCAATCGATACTAAAAATACTTTTAAAGAGTTGGGGACGCGGTTGCCTAATAAGCTCAAAATACCTAGGGCAAAAGCAATATCAGTCGCGGCTGGAATCGCCCATCCTTTCCAAAACTCAGGCTCGTTATAGTTAAAAAGTAGATAGACAATCGCTGGCATAATCATGCCACCGAGCGCCGCACCAGCTGGCAAGATGATTTGCTTAACATTAGACAGCTCACCGATCAACACTTCACGCTTTAGCTCAAGTCCCACTAAAAAAAAGAAAATCGCCATTAAACCGTCATTGATCCAGTGATGAGCGTCTTTAGCGATAGCGAACTCACCGATTTGAATGGCAACGGGTGCGTGAATAAAGCCCTCATACCATACATTAAGAGGGGAGTTGGCAATAATCATTGCAGCAATGGCAGCCAATGCTAGGACGATACCGCCCGCTGCCTCAAATTCAAAAAATGCTTTAATCCTGCGTATTGCCATATCATCCTCATTTGCTAAACACGAATTACAAATTAATCCAATAACCTCAAATATCTATGACACGACTCATAAAGACATGATAGACAGCAACAGTTTCTCATACTCTTATTGATATAGACAACAAAATACGTCAACCAAAAGTTATAAGTGCCGCTTGTCACATTAATAATAGCGATATTATAGAGTCGATAGAGCAGACAAAATCGTGCTCAGTCGTTACATACTTTTAATCAATCGCTACTTATTTTAGATACTTATTAAGCCGTTAGACAAATCTAGCAGACTTTTTTACGTTTTTGGCTTTTTTTAGCGTTTTATCTTTATAATGATTGGCATTTTGTGATGTTCTGTCACAGCTTTAATACATATCAGCAGTACTATCAGCTACTAAATAGCAAATTTGATAGCAACATTGCTACTAATATTTTATTTCCTGTTCTTAAAGCCAGTTTTTAGGACTTCCTCATTTTCCATCATAAAATTTACAGGTCAGCGTCATGGACTTATCGCTTTCGTTAGAGGTTATATTAATGCTTACCGCTGTGGCAGCGTTGGCAGGCTTTATTGATGCTATCGCTGGTGGCGGCGGTTTATTGACCATCCCCGCCATGTTACTTGCCAATATCCCACCAGTGCTAACGCTCGGTACCAATAAGCTACAAGCCGCTTCAGGTGCGCTAGCAGCCTCTATTACGATGATTAGAAAAGGGGTGGTCAAACCGCAACGTATCAAAGTAGCCATTGTTGGCGCTTTTATCGGTTCTGTTCTCGGCACTATCGCTGTACAGATGTCGCCGCCGGATCTGCTTGAGACACTGATTCCGTTTTTGATTGCGGCTATCGGGATTTATACTTTGTTTGCGCCTCGACTTGGCGAAGTACAAGCTGCGCCGCGTATCTCAGAAGGTAAATGGCAAAAAGTGGTTGCACCATTAATTGGTTTTTATGATGGTTATATTGGACCAGGCACAGGGATGTTTTTTGCGCTCGGCAACGTGGCATTGCGCGGTCGTCAAATTATCGAAGCAACAGGCGCAGCAAAGGTATTGAATTTATCGACCAATATTGGCTCGTTAATATTCTTTATTTTGGGCGGTAATGTGTTGTGGAAAGTAGGGCTTGCCATGATGGTGGGACAAACGATAGGCGCGTATTTTGGCTCTCATATGGTGGTCAAGGGCGGTAGTAAGCTGATTCGTCCGATGATTGTAGTGGTATGCTTGGCGATGGTAACCAAATACGTTTTTGGTTGATTGTTGTTCAACACGCCCTAAATGTATTTAGTAAAGCAAAAAAACCTCAGCCAATATGACTGAGGTTTTTTATGTATCGTGAATAAATTATCAAAATCTATTCAATGCCTAGCGGCGACGATCGATATCATCGTACTCACTGCCCATGATCCCATCACTAAAGACTTCAGAGAATTCACGCTCATTGTCTTCATCAATGTGACCATCAAATACGTCTTTTGCGCCAGCGTTAGGATCGTTATAAATAGCCAAATCCATTTTGCCTTCTGATTTTGCCACAATAGCCGTCACAGCGGCATCGCCACCGACGTTCACTGCGGTACGTAACATATCAAGGATACGATCCACACCTAAGATAAGACCGATGCCTTCGATAGGTAGACCGACTTGGGCAAATACCATTGATAGCATAATCAGACCAACACCCGGTACACCAGCAGTACCGACGGAAGCCAAAACGGACATTAGAATGACAGTCAGATACTCAGTCACGCCCAAGTCAATACCATAAATATTGGCAATGAAAATGGTCGCCGTACCTTGCATGATGGCGGTACCATCCATGTTGATGGTCGCACCAAAAGGCACCGTAAACGAAGCAACTGAGTTATTGACACCCATACGCTTGGTGACCGTACGCAAGGTAATAGGAATCGTCGCGTTCGAGCTTGACGTACTAAAAGCAAAAATCTGCACTTCGCGCATTTTTGCCAAAAAGGTTTTGATGGATAAGCCTGAAGAGACTTTGAGTACAATCATCATAGTGACAAAGAAATGGAATGCCAATGAGCCGACCAATACCGCCACATAACCGAGCAGTGACCAAATCAAGTCTAAACCCAGCTCTGCCATTGCTTTGGTCAATAGCGCAAATACACCATAAGGTGCAAGATTCATAATGATGGTCACCATTTTTAAGATGACTTCATTGATTAATTCTAAGCTCTGTACTAAGCCTTTGGCAGGTTTACCCACCATCAAGATACTAACACCGATCAAAATAGCAAAGAAAATAATCGATAACATATCACCATTTGCCATCGCGCTGATGGGGTTTGATGGGATAATATTAGAGAACACATCTAGCAGCGGCGGCGCTGATGCTGCTTCAAATGCCGCTTCGGTTTCGATATTCATGCCTTTACCGATACCAAATAGCACGCCAAGGCCAATTGCTGTTGCGATAGCCAGAGCTGTTGTCATCATATAAATAAGAAACGTTTTGGTACCAATACGACCAAGCAAACGAATATCACCAATACCGCAAACACCGCAAATCAATGAGATCAACACCAAAGGCACGACTAGCATTTTTAACGAGTTGACAAATAGCTTGCCGACAATGGCGAGGAAGCCATTGGTAATGTACGTATGAATGAAACCGCCTTCAGCGTTCAGTCCTGAATAGTTTATAAACAATCCCAGTATGATACCGAGTACCATAGCGACAATAATCTTGCCGGTCAGTCCCATATTTTTCCACATAACTTATATCCTTTGTGTACGTGCCCCAGTAGCGAATAGATAGGCTGCTCACATCAATGTGATTGTTGCCATTATTATCACCGCTCTTGCTACGTCTATTAAATTCTTTCAACTTCCACTTAGTGTCACGTTTTCGGGGCACAATATAAAATAATTGTTAAGGATACTGCAACGTTTTTTTATGACTAAGGTAATATAAATCAATAGTTAAGTTATCTGCGCCGAATTTTTCGCGAGTAAAGTAGGTAAATAACAAGGCATATTGACCAATATTAGGGTGTGTTGAACATTCAAAAATAGATATTGCTGATCGCCAAAACTGTTCTAGACAAAGCATAAAATGACGGTAATGCTCATGCCTTAATTAGTTTTATAACATATTTTTTATATGGAGCTGGAAGAATTTAGTATTATTTCCAATATTAATAGAGGGCGATAGGGCTGTTTTTTGCCATTTCATTGTTAAAAGTAGACGCTTAGAATGACTAAACTGACTATTTTTAACGTTGAACTGCCTAAAAAACAGTCTCTGTCAGTGCCATGGTTGAATCATCAAATACGCCTTAATGGTTAAAAACGGCGATTTATAACTAAAAAAAGACTGCTCAAATTGGGCAGTCTTTTCTAAGTGAATGATCAGAATGTATCGTGCAAGGCTCCTAGCAGCCTTAACATCTATTGTTTTTTAAATATTTTAAGCCTGATTCTTTTGTGCCTTGCTATTTCAAAGCTTGTTATTTCAAAGCTTGTTATTTCAAAGCCTATTGTTTCAAAGCTTGTCATTTTAAGAATTATCAAAGCTTTTTATTTTAAACTTTGTCACTTTCATCACGGCGTAGACCATCCTGCCATTTAGGATCAGTAGCGACAGGTTTGTCTATATCATCCTTCACATTTTCTGCATCTTCAGATATTTCAGAAGGCTCTAGGTCGTCAGCATTATGTTGATTCAGACGATGGTTGTTACTCATGCGTTCACTTAAGTGTGACTCTGCATCACGGTGGCGATGATCTAGTGCTTCCACCTCAGGCTCAGACTCATCAAAGTCGGTCTGTGCACGTACCTCCTCAATGGTATCTTGCTCTTTGACCATTTCTACATCACCGTCACTCTCATAACCATGATTGGGATTGGCATCGCCAGTTGGTTTGTTTGTACTGACGGGCGTACCCAAATCATTAGAGTCGACATCACTTTCAGCTGTCATGTTTGTCGCAATGCCGTTTCTAGCTTGCGCGTCATTTTTCAATTGTGCATAGTCCGTTAATTGCTGTACGGCATTATCAAGGCTGTGTGGATTGGTGCGCTCTTGAGCATGCAATAAATGTTTATCAAACACATCAGTCAATAATGAGTCAAAACGTATGGCGTTGTACTGAATAAGCACTTCAGCTTCTTCTTCGGTAATATCGCCGTTTTGGCTGGCATATACCACATGATCCTCAAAAGTAAGCCCTTCAAAACTGTCCTTGTGTTCAGCCTTTTTAAACCTCTGCCATAATGGCTCGATGCTAAGTAGCGTTTGATAAGCGTGTTCCATACGTCCAGTGACATCATCGGCTTCAGTATTATAGTAGACCATGGTTTTGAGATAATCACGGAACGGGTTGGCTTCAAAGTCATCCATAAAAGCATCACCCAGCTTACGTTTAAGCTCATCGCTTGGCGGCGTAAAGATAGAGCCGCTGGGGAAAGTCACAAAACTGACCAAACTGGCCGCCATACGATTAGGGAAGTTTGCAAAAAAGGCTTCAAAAGCTTCTTGAATGGTATATAAGCTATTTTGTAAGGCAACCTCAGCATGCAAGCGTTCGGACGCTGATTTAGTACCATGCTCATAAAACTGCAAAATAGCAGTGCTAATGAATAAATGGCTATGAATATCAGCTAAGCGTCCAGACAGCATCTCTTTACGTTTTAAGTCACCAGCGAGCAACCCTAACGCCATATCAGCCGTTAAGGCAAAACTTGCGCTCAGGCGGTTGATGTGTTTGTAGTAGGGACGAGTAAAGCTGTCCGCAAAGCTTGGTGCATGATTACTGCCACCGACATAACCTGCGACAAATGCCTTTGCGCCGCGATTAAAGGTATAACCCAAATGTTTAAAAAATAGCGTGTCGAACTGTTTGAGTGCGCCTTCTTTATCTTCGCTTTGCAGCAATTGCAGCTCATCAAAGAGATAAGGATGGCAACGCATCGCACCTTGACCAAATATCATGAGTGAGCGCGTCAAGATATTTGCGCCTTCAACCGTGATAGATACTGGAATTGCCTGATAAGGGGTGGCCAAAAAGTTACGTGGACCCATCTGTACCGCGCGACCACCAACGACATCCATACCGTCGTTAACCACACTGCGCATGGTTTCAGTCGCATAGTATTTTGCCATTGCCGTCATCACTGATGGTGTGCCGCCTTGGTTCAGACCGCAGGTGACGAGGTGACGAAATGCCTCTAGCATATAAGTGTTACTGGCCATGCGGCTGGTAGCGTCTTGGACGCCTTCAAACTTGCCAACAGAGATTTTAAACTGTTCGCGTACTTTGGCAAAAGCACCGACAGACAGATATGTCATTTCACTGGCTGAGGTTGATAAAGCTGGTAAAGAGATGCCGCGACCAACGCCCAAGCACTCCATCAGCATACGCCAACCGCGACCTGCATTTTCGACGCCGCCGATGATGTAATCTAGTGGAATAAAGACGTCTTTACCATCGACTGTACCATTCATAAATGGCGAGCCAATTGGATTATGGCGTGGTCCTATGATAACGCCTTCATGGCTGGCAGGCACAAGCGCACAAGTGATACCGTAATCGATCTTATCAGGCTTGCCAAGCAAACCTTCAGGATCGTGCATTTTGAATGCTAACCCCACGACCGTGGCGATAGGTGCGAGGGTAATCCAGCGCTTAGAAAAGTTCATACGCAAACCGAGCACTTGCTCGCCCTCGTGCGTACCATAACAAACCACCCCTGTATCTGGAATCGCACCAGCATCGGAGCCTGCTTCTGGGCCCGTGAGACCAAAGCAAGGCACCTCGTCGCCTTTGGCAAGACCGGGTAGCCAGCGCTGTTTTTGTTTGTCCGTACCGTAGTGCATCAACAGCTCACCAGGGCCGAGCGAGTTTGGCACCATACAGGTAACCGCAGCGGTCGGCGAGCGCGAAGCGATTTTACTCATGATACGGCTTTGTGCATAAGAGCTAAAATCTAAACCGCCAAACTCTTTTGGAATGATTAAGCCTAAAAATCCATTGGCTTTGATAAATTGCCACGCTTCAGGCGACAGCTCTTTGTCTTCATGCTGAATTTTCCATTCATCAAGCATGGCGCATAGTACTTCTACTTCATTATCAATAAAGCTTTGCTCTTCTGCCGACAGATCTGGATAGGGATATTGAGCAAAAGTGTCCCAGTCGGGATTGCCCATAAACAGCTCTTTTTCCCACCAGCTGGTACCCGCATCGAGTGCTTCTCGCTCGGTATCGCTCATGCTCGGCATTGCCCCGCCCAAAGTCTTGTAAACAGGTCTGGTAATCAGTGACTGACGAATAGGAGCGACGAGCAAAACGATGCAAAGTAAAGCGATTGGTATGCCCAAAATGAGCGACCAAGGACTGATAAAGGCGGTGACAAGGACGGTAACTAGGGCAACGATACTGCCTGTGACTCGTGACAGGGACAATAAAAATATGGCCAAAACCATGGCTAATTGAATAATGATTGCCAAAATAAATAAGCCAATTGCCATGACTGTCTCCTTTTATAACGCTAAACCAAAAGCGCGAAAAATGTGTGTGTATTTAAGTATTTGAATAAATCTTGTTGTTATTTTTGCTGATGTTTAAGGGTCTGGTGACCAAATTAAACCAATGAGCCGTTATGGATTTTGTAGCATATTTTATAATCAATTTTAATTTGTCGAGCATTTTACAAAAGTGGCTTTGATAACTGTCTAACCAGTGACAGACAAATAAAAGACAAATTTAGCCATCAATATGAAACAGTTGCCGATAACTATCAATAGCTAAAATGCTACGCTGTGTCGATTATATGTATCAAGATTTTCTCATATAGGCAAAAACAACAGTCGTAATCAGTTATCCAAAAGGCGCTAAGCCGCTTTCTGCATAAGATAATGTCTCATTGCGTCCAACAATGATGTGGTCTACCAAGGATAAATCGATTAAATCGCAGGCTTTCTTTAGCTCGTAAGTTAATAAATTGTCTGCCGTTGAAGGGGTCGCATCGGTATGTGGATGATTGTGCGCGACGATGAGTTGGCTGGCGGCGTGACTCAAAGCATGACGCAGAACGTGTTTGATACAGACGGAGCAAGAGGAGATGCCGCCAGTAAACAGTATCTCAAAATTAATGAGATTTAACGCATTGTCTAAGCAAAGTACCGCAAAGACTTCGCGATGCTCCCCGCGCAGCTGAGTACTGATATAGTCTTTGACCATTTGCGAGCGCCCAAGTGCGTGACCAGTTTTAAGCTGACTGTCCAAATAACGCGTACCCATCTCAAGTGAGGCCAATATCTGCGCGTATTTAGCAGGACCAATACCATGACAAGCCAGTACAGTCTCTTGCGGCGCTGCCAATAATTCTGCCAAGCTACCAAATTGCTCGATCAAATGACGCGCCAATTCGATAGCTGACTGTGACTGCGTACCTGTGCGCAGAAATATCGCTAATATCTCGGCATCAGATAAATGCGCTGCCCCAAATTTTAGTAGTTTTTCACGTGGTCTATCATCTTCATGCCAGTCTTTAATCGCCATCGTCACTCCTTGAGAATGGATTGCTGCCAGATATATTGAGTAAATACGGAAATTCTTACCCAACTTATCTCATAATTGTTACTATAAGCGCAATTTTATCTTTCAACTTTTTATTGATGCCATGCTTATGTCCAATATTGTGCTTGCTATCACTGGCGGTATCGCCGCTTATAAATCTGCTATCTTTGCCCGCCTATTAATCAAGTCAGGCTTTGAGGTGCGTGTCATTATGACCACAGGCGCACAAGCCTTCATTACGCCACTGACCCTGCAAGCTTTGACTGGCAATGAGGTGCATATCTCATTACTCGATGAAAAAGCAGAAGCGGGGATGGGGCATATCGAATTGGCGAAATGGGCAGATTTAATCATCATTGCGCCAGCCTCTGCCAATACGCTTGCGCGTCTCGCGATGGGCATGGCTGATGATTTATTGACAACCGTATGCCTTGCAACGGCGGCACCAGTCATCATTGCGCCAGCCATGAATCAGCAGATGTGGGCGCATCCTGCGGTCAATCTCAATGTCCAGACCCTGCGCGATATGAATTATCAGATTATTCAACCTGCTAGTGGCGAGCAAGCCTGCGGTGATGTGGGCGCAGGGCGTTTGCCTGAACCTGAGCAGCTATTGGCAGAAGTGTTATTATTCAATGCGATGCAAACCACGCCGCAATTATTGGCAGGTAAACGAGTGGTGATTACTGCAGGACCGACGGTAGAAGCTATCGATCCGGTGCGTTACTTGTCCAATCACTCTACTGGCAAGATGGGCTTTGCATTAGCACGTGCGTGCGTGGCTGCTGGTGCAGACGTTATCTTGATTGCGGGCGGCAAAGTGGCACTACCGACACCGCTGAATGTCACACGTATTGATGTATTGTCGGCTAAAGAGATGCTGATGGCGGCGCAGCAGTGCGTGGATGGTACGCACAGTGCGCTACAGTATGTGCCTGAAGATGAACACGACCATTCTCACGATCACGATCACGAAAACGATCATAGCCATCAACATGAACATCATGGCGAGTGTGATTGCGGCGATGATCATAGCCACAGTCATAATCACAGCCATGAGATTGATGATAAACAGCATGCTCATAGCGAGAATCAAAATGTAATGGCGGATATCTTTATTGCCACGGCGGCTGTCGCTGATTATCGTACTGAAGAAGCTGCCCCGCAAAAAATTAAAAAAACCCAAGATGCTATGACGCTGAGTTTGGTCAAAAACCCTGATATTTTAGCGACGATTTCGCTTGCGCATCCAGCGCTGTTTGTCGTTGGTTTTGCGGCAGAAACGCAAGATATCGAGCGCTATGCTCGTGGCAAACTGGTGTCTAAAGATCTAGATTTGATTGCTTGTAATGATGTTTCACGAGCAGATATTGGTTTTGCCAGCGATGACAATGCCATGCAGGTATTTTTCTCAGAGCGTTATGAGCACGATAGCGTCACACTTGAGAAGGCGAGCAAAGATAAGATTGCCGAGCAGTTGGCTGGCATCATTGGCGAGACAATATGGCAACGCCACAATGGTCACAATGCCTAGTTATGTCACTATTAATCCAGACATTAGGTCTTAATATTTATGGCTAATATGATGGATGGTGATAGCACTCAGACGTTGTTATTGATGGTAATCTTTGCGCTGGCATCGTTGCTACACGGTATTAGTGGGCTGGGTGTGACGTTGGTGACGACCACTGCGCTTGCTAGTATCTACCCGTTACCACATGCTATTGTATTGGTCATTTTTCCGTCATTATTGCTTAATGCCATGACTTGGCTCGCGGGTGGCGGGCGCACAATCTGGCAAAATTTTATCTATTACGGCAGGCGCTATTGGTTATTGGCGTTGACCAGCTTACTTGGTAGTATTCTAGGCGCGAAGCTCTTACTATGGGTCGATAGCGCCTATATTTTATTGCTATTGGCAGCGGTTATTGGTTTTTATGTCATAAGCAGCTTGCTTGGTAAGCAACTCCGTCTACCTGCTACCAAGCCTGTGTTAATCATCGTTGGTTTTAGTGCAGGGGTGATTGGCGGCTCGACCAATGCCATGTCGACCATATTGATGATGTATCTACTGTCTGCCAGCGATGATAAAAATACCATCGCCAAAGTCGGCAACATGTGCTATTTTTTGGGTAAAATTGCCCAAATAATTGTATTACGTGAGCCTATTATGGCGCTCAGCAGTGGTGAATGGCAGCTGATTACTTTGCTCAGTATTTTATCTATTGCCGCGCTTTTAGTTGGTATCCGCTTACGTCGTTATTTACCACAAGCACGCTTTCGTCAGCTTATTTTATTGATACTTACCGTGCTTGGTATTCGTGTCGGCTGGCAGGGAGTTATGGCATTTTTGTAAGATAGCTCGCGAGGCAGCTGGCTGTTTAGATGCTATTTTATGCGCGCATTATTTTGTTATTTCATCAAAAAATATCTGTTGCGTCAAACGAAAGGTATTACAGTGCGCCTCAACCACATCGTCGATATCTTCTGAATAGCCACCACCCATCACGATAGCGATAGGAATTTTAGCGGCTTTTGCTTGGCGTAATACATATTCATCACGCGCTTTACAACCCTCTATCGTCAGCCCTAACTTTCCTAATTTATCAGTTGCCAGTACATCGACAGCGGATTGATAAAAGATCATATCTGGCGCAACGTCGCTAATCAAACGTGGTAATGTCGCCTCTAGTAACTGCAAATACTCCGCATCGCCAGTATCATTGTCTAGTTCAATATCCAAATCTGATACTTGCTTTCGAAATGGATAGTTCTTTGCGCCATGCATGCTAAACACAAAAACGCGTGGCTCATCCATCATAATACTGGCATTGCCATTGCCTTGATGGACGTCTAAATCGATCACCAAAATCTTTTGCGCTTGTCCGCGATTTAATAATAAATTACTCGCGATACAAACATCATTAAACACGCAAAACCCTTCGCCATGATCAGCAAACGCATGATGCGTGCCACCTGCGACATTCATCGCCGCGCCATATTGCTGCGCATATAATGCACATTCATAAGTGGCATGAGCAATATAACGCCCACGTTCTACCAGCTCTGGTGTCATTTCAAAGCCAATGGCTCGCGCTTCCTTTCGTGGTAGCGTTTGGGTTTTCAGCTGATACCAGTAGTCCGCAGTATGCGTGGTCAAAATTTCATCTTCGCTCAAACGTGCAGGGGCAAAAAAGTTGTCGGTACTGATAATGCCTTCAGCCAACAGCCGCTCAGGAATCATGGTGTATTTTTGCATGGGAAAGCGGTGTTTTTCAGGCACGGAATATCGAAAAATATCAGAGTAAGCAATTTTTAGCATAGTGTTAGAGGATGTCTTTTTTGAAAAGTATGTTAAGGATAAATAGGTTTAAGCGCTTTAACAATAAGGTGCTGATGAGACATTGTAAAAGCTACGGATAGCTATGATAGTCAGTTCATTACTGCACAAATTGCGTTGGCAAAAAGAAGGTTCTAGAATCTGATTGTTGACGTAGCTCGGTTAGCAATGTCGGTAAGTCTTCCGCAGGGTTTTGATTATCGATCAAATCACTAAATATCTCATTCGCGACCGTGGTCATCGCGATGACACTTTGTAATAAATGCTCGATAACATCATTACCGATGCCTACCGCTTCGACATCGATAGCGTGTTTGTAGCGTATTTCGCCATCATTGACATCCATTTCTAGATTGCCGATTAGCAAGTCATAATTTATTTGAGTAATCAGTAGCATCGCCGCGCTTTGGTGACTCTCTGGTATCAAAAATGGCAAAATTCCATAGACGGCTAGCAGCTTGTTGTTTTCTTGCACGCGAAACAAATAGCCGCAATCGAGATTTTTATTGCGCATTCTAAGCGATAAGTGATGTGATTGTTGACGGTCGTTGTTTTTGTTGCCACTGCTTTTGGGTCGATAGTGAGTATAGTGCCATTGCTTATCATTAAAGTACTGTTTCAGAAAATCAATAATGGGCGTGTCGCTAGCTTCGTGTTGACTGGCACTCGAGTCAAAAGCGTCAGTTTCTGAATGTTCGCTTGTATTTTTGACATCAGATTCAGAATCGATTTCGGTATTATCATGAGCGTCACTAGTATCCTCATCATCTGTATCACTACTATATGTATCACTACTATACATGTCATGAGGCTCTGTTTGTATCATATCAATTTCATCAGCCTGCGCTACTGAACCAGTCAGTAACTGTTTGAGTTTTTGCCACAAGCTGAGTGTATTACGTTGACTCATAAGTATGGTGCTGTCAAATAAATGAATGAGATGGAAAATTGAGACAAATACATCAAGACAGTAAATTATTGAGCATTAAGTGCTAAACCTTCTTTGATATTCGGTTGCTCATAAAACGCTTGTAACATTTCACGAATATGTGCCGTCAACCACTCGCTTTCAATGGCATCGTGCACTATAGGTAATAGCGCTGTACTGAATTGAGTCATGGCCCGCTCATCAATATGAAGACTCGAAACTACTGTCGCAATAGTATCTGACTGATGATTACCATACCAAGTATCGATGCTCGCTGCCACAAGGCTGTGTAAGTAAGGCGACTGGCGCAAGCGGTTATAGCTTTGCTGAATGCTGGCTTCGATATGATCGATGCTGCTGTTGTCAGGTTCATCACGCAGATAAGTCTGTAGATGACTGACAGGCTGGTCTTTGATTCGCGCCCAACCAGTGATTAATAATCGCGCGACTTCGTCATTTGATAAATGCTCTTGCGCATTGGCTTCTGCGCGGCGTGCTAAATCTTTAATATTACGATGCAAGTACGCCTGCAGTTTTTCATCAAGATTTCTATTAGTCGCCTTTTCAAAAGAGCTGCGCCCAAATTTCATGAGTTTACCAGCAGCGCCTGCTTTATCCAGCGTGGTTTCCATAAAGTCGTTAATGGCATGATATAGTGTTTGGGTTAGCAAATCGGCAAAAGTCTCGTTGCCGACCAGCGTATGAATCAAGATATTACGCTGCTGATCGTGGCTACCGACATAGTTGGCTAGGGTCTGCACTTGAGTGTCATCCACCAGCTCAGACAACGGCACATTGTCATTGACTGGATGATAAATAATCGTATGCAAGATATCGCGAATATCTTTACGTATCACATCCGTCATCGGCTGGTTTAGTAACCAGTCATTAATCAGCTGTTGCAAATCATCGGCACTGACATATTTATTCAATGGCTGTGCAGCAAACCATTGCCATGCCTGCATAGACAGCGGTTCAGCTTGCGTGCGCAACCATTGCTGCATAAACGCAACTTGTGCCTCGATTAAGCCATCTATGGTTAGCGCTGGCATATCTAAATTTTGGTTATCTTTTGAAGTCTGCATAGGTTTTGAGGTCATAATAATCGACAATTTGTTATACTGTGTGGTTGGGGTAAGCATAAAGTATTATGCCATGAACGTCATCTGTGTTTGTGATGAATATTGATTGCCGCTTAATAAATAATGAGAGGTTTTGATGACAGCTCTGAATACCGCCTTACTTGCGCTTGATGAACTGACCGTTCAGCGCGGCGAAATCCCTCTATGCGAAGGGGTTGTACTCAATCTGGCAGCTGGTAGCATTTGCCATTTAATTGGTGCTAACGGTACTGGTAAGACCACTTTACTGATGCAGCTGGCTGGGTTATTGCCAGTGTTAAGCGGTGAAGTTTATTATCAAGGAGCAGCGAATTTACCTATTCAGCCTTTGTACGTGTCGCACCAGTTGGGTATACATCCAAATCTAACGGTCGCACAAAACCTGACCTTTCTGCTAAATTTATATGGGATTAGCCCAAGCGTTACTGATATTGATGATGCCCTCACTTGGGTAGGATTACAAGGCTTTGAGACGATTAGCTCAAGCCATTTATCTGCTGGGCAAACCCGCCGTATTACCCTTGCAAGGTTATATTTATTGACCCCTGAGGTGACACCATTATGGCTACTTGATGAGCCTTTTACTGCCCTTGATGTCGATATGGTAGCGCGAATGGAAGACAGATTGCGCGATTTTGCCCATGAAGGCGGCGCTATATTAATGACCAGTCATCAGGCCGTTGCTGTTGCCAATCAAGTGCTCGATTTGTCCGATTATATGGTTTGAATACTAGTTTGCATACTCTCAGTATAAGTGTCCCAAGCATCCGTAGAAGAGCAAATAAATGATAGAAACAGACGGTCCAGTACAAACAGTGAATAAAAGCTCAAATGCTGACTTAGCTGCGGTGCGCGGTATCAGCTTTATGCAGCTATGGCGGCGCGAGTGGCAAGTCAAACAACAGGGTGCCGTACAATGGTTATACCCTTTGGTACTGTTTTTGGTCATTATCACCTTATTTCCACTAGCAGTTGGTAGCGAGCCTGCGCTATTGCAACGCCTTGGCGTGTCGGCGGTTTGGATTGCCGCTCTATTGTCACTGGTCATGGGTGTCGATGGTTTGTTTAAGCCTGCCCTTGATAATGGCACGCTGGCGCAATTGTTCGTCGCCAAAGCATCATTGCCCTTATGGGTGCTGATTCGTTTGGTTATCCATTGGATTTTTAGTAGTGGTATTGTGGCAGCGCTTAGTTTACTTGCCGTGCCTTTATTTCAGCTTAGTTGGTTTGAGGCGTGGATATTGATGGCTTCTATTGTGACGGGCAGTCCGATGCTCTTGATGCTGTCAGCGGTCGCGAGTAGTTTGACGCTGTCATTAAAGAATGGTGCGGTGCTGGTGCCTTTGATTGCTTTGCCGATGCAGTTACCAGTGTTAATTTTTGCCACAGGAGCGGTTGATTTATTTGCCACTGGTCTCAATGGTTTACCGATACTGGCTTTATTATTAGCAGGTAGTATTATCTCGGTTTTGGTGATGCCATGGGTGATTGCCATGACGTTAAAAATGGCGTGGCTGAATTAGAAGCGACATAAGTTATGTACAACTCTCTGTATTGAGAGTTTGTAATAAAAAACGCTATAAAAAACCTTTGTATTAACAGCATGTTGAAAACTGGCAATTTTGCTATAATAGTCAGTTAACTAAGCAAACAATCACTTGTAGATTTTATCCAGTGTTTAACGCCGGCAGGTTAACAGGTAGTCGCGCCCATGATGCGCTATATCGGTTACAACCAATACGCTGTGCCAATAGGTTTATTCCCATGCCCAACTTGAATAACGTCTCATCTCCTAGCTTGTGGCAGCGCATCTGGCAAGGCTTTTTGACCACTGTGGGTACCAAGCAGTTTTTTCGCATTTTTTCGCCTTGGGTCAAGTGGTTAGCCATATTAGCCAGTATTTGCCTGTTGATCGGTAGTATCTGGGGTCTCGCTTTTGCGCCGCCTGATTATCTGCAGGGTAATAGCTATCGCATTATCTTTATCCACGTACCCGCTGCCAGTATCGCCATTTCCATCTATTTTGCCTTAGCAGTGCTAGGGGTCATTTTTTTGGTTTGGAAAATAAAAACGGCTAGCTTAGTGGCACAGGCGCTTGCTCCGCTAGGATTCTTGCTCTGTGTGATTAGCTTAATCACGGGCTCTATTTGGGCGAAACCCACTTGGGGTACTTACTGGGTTTGGGATGCACGTTTGACCTCTATGCTCATTTTGGCGTTTCTGTATGCGGGGGTGATGGCGTTATTTGCCGCGTTTGAGCATACTGCCAATCGTGGTAAAGCCGCCGCCATTTTGTCTATTGTTGGCGCAGTAAATTTGCCCATTATCAAGTATTCGGTACAGTGGTGGAACACCTTGCACCAAGGCTCGACCTTTACTTTGACCGCCGCGCCTAAGATGTCAGCAGATATGTGGATGCCCTTATTACTGATGATTATTGGTAGCTATTTATTAGTGGCAACATTAGCGATTTATCGTACCAATACGCTTATCTTGTATCGTGATCAAGGCAAAGCATGGGTCAAAGAATACATTCGCGGGCAAGCTAAATGATGGTCATGACTGTCGCCAAAAAAAATCACGGCTAGGAAAATATTATGCAGCCTTACTTTTATAGCGTATCTGAATTTCTTGCCATGGGTAAGCATGGCGTGTTCGTTTGGTCGTGCTGGGCAATTACCGTTGGCATGATGCTGGCGTTTGTTATTTATAGTCGGAGACAACGACAGGCTTTAATCAAACAGTTGACCATTCAGCAAGCGCGGCAAGCACAGCGTACTGCTAAAACAACCATGCCTGTCACCAAGCAGCCTAATTAGCTAGTAGGTTCGTCCTATCTAGCGTTAGCCGTTAATTTTTAGCCACTCAATCTGCAACTTAGCACCTGATAAAGAGGTGACTGCCACAGAGGTTATAGGGCTTATTGATTTGTCCGAAAAATGCTACCATATAGCCATTAGAAGAGTACGATTAGAAAGACATTTTTAGAACGTTTTTCTAATGGTAGTTTCTTCAAATTTTTCTGTTTTATATATTTGTATGGCATTGACTATAGTTTATAAAACAGTGACTCATCAATGAGGTAGTGGTATGAACGCAGTTCGTCGCAAAAAACTGATGTGGGTTATGTTTACGCTTGCAGGAGCGGCGATAGCCGTGGTATTGGTTCTTTATGCCATTGGGCAACAGACCGATTACTACTTTGATGCTACCGCGATTGCACAAGGTGAAGCACCACAAGATAAGCGTATTCGAGCAGGCGGTATGGTCGTTGCGGGTAGTGTCCAGCGCGCAGAAGACAATCCACTAAACGTTGAGTTTGCCATTACTGACTTTCAATCGACAGTACCAGTGACTTATCAAGGTATTTTGCCAGATTTATTTGCTGAAAACTCAGGTGTCGTCGCAACAGGTAAGATGCAGGGTGATACTTTTGTCGCTGGAGAAGTCTTGGCGAAGCATGATGAAAACTACATGCCGCCAGAAGTGGCCAAATCGATGAAAGAAAACAACCGTAGCGGTGTAGTGCCTCCTTCTGAGCAATATAATCCTGCTGAAAAGGTGTATGAGACAGATACCTTACAGCAGTAATTATATAGTCCATACCATAGTAAAAGAGCCGCTAATATATTATTAGCGGCTCTTTTTTTACATGAATTTTAGTACTAATAAGTTTTGATAGTTTCTTACAAGAACTTAGTCGTCCCATTCAGGCGAGTAATCTGGATGCTCGATTTTGCGCCCATCAGCACGCGCTAAGCTGCTGATTTTCTCAATATCATCCGCACTTAATTGTACTTTTATAGCGTCTAAGTTGCCTTGCAAATGATCAGGGTTAGACGTTTTAGGAATAGCGATACGATGCTTGTCTACCAGAATCCAAGCCAATGATATCTGTGCTGGCGTGACATTATGTTTGTCAGCGATTTCTTTAATAATCTCATTATCGAATACATCCCCGCGTGCAAGTGGTGAATAAGCTTCGAGTAGAATGTGGTGATTGTTCAAAAAAGTCTGCAAGGTTTTTTGCTTGATGAAAGGATGAAACTCAACCTGATTGACCACAATCGGTACATCAGCATATTTCTCAGCTTCAATGATATTAGCAATATTAAAGTTAGAAACCCCGATATGGCGTGTCAAACCTTGTTTCTGTAGCTCGCACAAGGCAGGAATAGTTTCGGATAAAGGAACGCGGTCATCCGGCCAGTGCAATAGTAGCAAATCAACATAATCAGTATCTAAGTCTGCTAAAGAGCGCTTGGCGGCGGCAATCAATTTCTCAGGCTCAAACTTCATGTCATCAGGAAAAATCTTTGTGGTCAAAAAGAACTTATCCCGAGATACCCCTGATTGTTTGATACCTTGACCGACTTCTTTTTCATTGCCATAAGCTTGAGCGGTATCGATGTGCTCGTAACCCATTTTCAACGCTTGACTGACGACATCAACACAATCTTGACCGGTCGATTGCCATGTGCCAAGCCCTAGTACAGGAATATTTGCTTGTCCAGCGGTACGAATATTATAAGTTTTAGCACGCATCTTATTATCCTTGTTATTTATGTATTTATTGATAGAGCATCGAATCATCAATATTCTGATCACCCTCTCTATTTGACCTACCCACTATAGAAAAAATTGGCAGCAAGTAAAAGGGCACGTGACGCTTTCCTACAAAGGACAAACAGGCTGTAACGTCATTTTAAGTAACTGATAGACAGCAGCGCGCGGTTAAAAAATAAAAATCGTAAAATCGAGTCCATAAAAAACGCCCATCACTATCTAGCAATGGGCGTTTACAATCGGGACGAAGACGATATTTAAGTGTTTTGGATTTAAGTGTTTTTGGCTTAAGAGCTTATTGAGCAGCAGCTTCTACAGGGGCAGGTTTTGTTGCGGTATCCGTGTGCGCACTGTGATCAGAGCCCCAGATTTTTGGGTACTTATAACCAGGGAAAGTTTCATGAGCATACTTTTTAAAGGCTTCTGAGTTATATGCATTGGTCACATCTTCGACCCATTTTTTGCCAGCATCGGCTGATTTGATGGCTGACCAGTTGACGTAAGCAAAGCTAGGCTCTTGAAATAGCGCTTCAGTCAGCTTGATACCAGCATCCGTGGCATAGTTGCCATTGATGACTGCAAAGTCGACTTCATCACGAGCACGTGGCAATTGAGCGGCTTCTAACTCAATAATTTCAATGTCGTATTTGCTGTTATCAGCGATGTCAGTTTTTGATGCCGTTAGCGGATCAATATTGTCTTTTAGCGTGATCCAGCCAAGATGATCCATCATCACCAGCGCACGAGCAAAGTTACTTGGATCATTTGGTGCAGAGACTCTCATGCCTTTATAGACATCATCAAGCGTGGTCTTTTTACCTGAGTAAATGCCAAGTGGGGCAGTAGGTACTTGGAAAACTTCTACTAGATCAAGATTGTTTTCTTTTTTAAAGGTATCAAGATAAGGCTTATGCTGGAAGATGTTGATGTCCAAATCACCTTCAGCCAAGGCAAGGTTTGGGCGTACATAGTCAGTAAAAGCAACCAGCTCAACTTCGTAACCTTGCGCTTCCAGTGAGCTTTTCACTTGGTTGCGCACCATATCGGCGAAGTCACCTTCGGTGGTACCGATGACAATTTTGGTATGCTCAGGATCGATATCGCTAGCGGCAGTCTCTGCTGTTGAGCCTTCCGTAACAGGCTCTTTAGTCGCTTCTGGTGCTGATGAGTTGTTGCAACCAACCAAGACTAGGCTTGATACGCCAACGGCAGCAAATGCAGTCGCTAACTGACGGCTGATATCTGTTAATTTCATGGAACTTCCTTAATAAGAGGGATGGATGGGATGGAGGGCAAACGCTGGCCATTAAAAAAGCAACATTAGGGATAGTAATGCTGCTAAGTTAACGACTGTTAAGTTAGTATCAAAATTAAAGGGTCTCAGTAACAAAGTCAAGCATTTTGCTTAGGATGAATCGGCATTAAACCCTGAGTATTATTCATATTAGCGTTAACTGACTTTATCTAAGTCTTTTTTCTATCGTTTATCCAAACGGTTAGCCAACCAATTACCCGATGCTTGAATGGAGACGACCATTATTGATAGGACAATAACGATAAAAATCATCACCTCCGTTTGATAACGATAGTAGCCATAACGAATGGCTAAATCCCCCAGACCACCGCCGCCAATCATACCTGCCGCTGCTGAATAAGATAGCAGGCTGATACAGAGAATCGTCACGGACAATACCAGTCCTGAGCGTGCTTCATTGAGTAAGACTTTAATAATGGTCAAAGGACGTGCGCCCATAGACTCGGTCGCCTCAATGATACCGCGTGGCACTTCACGTAAGTTTTGCTCGACCAAACGGGCAAAATAAAACGAACCTGCAATGGCGAGTACCAATGAGGCCGCAATCGGTCCAATACCCGTGCCAACGATAGCCTTAGTAAATGGGCTCATGGCAATCATCAAAATGACAAATGGGAAAGCGCGCATAAAGTTGGTGATACCACCAAGCAGACCATACAATGTTTTGTTTTGCAAAAACTGTCGATCACTGGATAAAAACAAAAATATGCCAAACAACCCACCGATGACAATCGCCACCGTCGTTGAGATGCCAAGCATAATAAATGTATCAATAAACGCGTTCACAATCTCTTTGCGCAGGGCAAACAGCTTGTCTATCGAGGCGGATAATTCACTACCAGTTAACATATTTATTTCTCCTGCCTCATTAGTCTTCGTGCACTAAGCCTTTGCCAATCGGGGTGGTCGCCTGAATCAGACCGTCTCTAACATCTGCAACTTCCAAGAGTTGACCTTGATGCAGTAATGCGGCGCGATCACAAAGCCTACGGATGACACTCATCTCATGAGTCACAATCACAATGGTGACGCCAAGTTGTTCGTTGATATCGCGTAGACAAGTCAACAAGCTGCGGGTCGTCGCAGGATCAAGCGCACTGGTTGGCTCATCAGCCAATAATACTTTAGGACTGGGGGCAATCGCTCGGGCAATACCGACACGCTGTTTTTGTCCGCCTGACAGCTGCGCAGGGTAGTGACCAGCGCGGTCTGTTAGATCAACAATCTCTAGGCAATCCATGACTCGTTTATGAATGTCGCGGCTCGGATATCCTGAAACAGTTAAATTAAAGGCCACGTTGTCAAAAACAGTACGATTGGACATCAGATTAAATTGCTGAAAAATCATACCAATATTATGCCGAGCGATACGCAATTCACTGGCAGACAAAGTGGTCAAGTCAGTGCCATCGACGATGACTTGACCAGCATCTGGACGCTCAAGCATATTGATTAGGCGTAGCAAAGTAGACTTACCGGCACCCGAGTATCCCATTAGGCCGAAGATTTCGCCTTGCTGGACAGATAACGAGGTCGGTTCAACGGCAGTAAACCAATGTGGTTTGCCATCTTTGTCTTTGATTGATCGGTCGCTTAAAAAACTCTTGGTCACATTGTTTAAGACAATCATGTCATTCATGGAGGGCTCAAAATTCAATAATTTTTTTAATAGTCACAAACGCGCTGTCGGGCCTCTTTAACAATGTAAGAAGCCAATTAAGAAACAACCGTTAATAACCCTATAATAAGGGGCGCTAATATAGCATATTATCGAGCACTTTGGATATGAACATCCGTGACAGGCTTATGATTAATAGCTATTAGTAAGAGGGGTTTGTAGAATGTGAGTCGCGACGATCGAGTAGAATGAAGTGTCTGTTCATAGCACCCTATATAGTCATTCCACTATAAAAGTATTACTGCGTTAACCTCGCTTGAAGTATTAAATATACATCTACACTCAGTTGCCTTGTACTACTTTTAAATTGAATCGACTATAGCATTGCTGACTAGGTCGTGTCCTCATTTTAAAAATAGTGATAAGAATGAGATAAATTGCCGTCAAACAAGGAAAGTAGCGCAAATAATATCGAGACATTGATACGCTATTTGACGATGTTTGGCAAAATTTAGCCATTTTTAGCCCATTCTAGTCATGCTGGTGATAATGTGGGTCGTGCTTGACTGGTATGACAACTAAAAACCTAGTATGTCCATTTAATGTATCAGTAATGATGCGCCCTTGATGGGCGGTAACGATTTGTGATACTAGTGATAAGCCTAGTCCAGAGCCTTTATTTTTTTGTTGCAACCGCACAAATGGACTAAATACTTCTTCACGTTTGTCTTCTGGAATACCCGTGCCTTCATCAATCACTGCCAATACTGCATATTTCGGTAATGGGCGTACAGGATCGGTCTTGGCTTTTTTTAGATGCTTGGCAAATAAGCCTTCTTTGCGCGGTGTACTGAGTGCTTCCGTAGGATTTTGAGTGTTGTTTTGAGCATCACCCTTATCGCGTGTATTGCCACCTTTATTTATTACAGCACCTTTGGATTTAGGAACTGTATCATTCAAGGCAGTACTCTTAGCGTCATTGATAACTGCAGACGGCTCTTCAGTGTCAGGAACTGCTTTCCAAACCATCTTTTTAATTTTGTCAGTCAAATCATTGGTAAAGTTATGATAATTAGCAATCAATGAGGATGCGCTGGTGCTTCCAAAGGTATCGTCACTGTCAACTAAGTTTGTCGAAGTACTTGAGTCCGTTTGAACACTATCCACATCAGTAGATTCTGTTAAGGTTGCACAGGTTTCAATAGAGTCAATGTCGCTGTTGGTATGATTAATATCAGTTTTATCGATTTTAGTCTCTATATTCACATCGGTATCGGAATTGAGATCATGCTCAACCGCAATATTTTCTCCATTTCGATATATCGGTGGTGCTGGCAACAGGATAATAGCATCCGTTGCTTCAGATTTAACTTTACCAGTACTATGAGAAGAATCGTTTGAGTGTGTATGACTATGCGCAATATGATTGTGCGTATCGTCTTCATTAGCCTCAATTGGTTCGTGATAGGAGTCAAAATCAGAGCTATTATAATCGGCAAAGCTACTGCAGAGTATCGTTTGTAGCAGGTAATCAGGTATGGTATCTGCTTCATCAATAGTTTGCACACCATACAATAGTACCGTCACGGGTGGCTTGCCGTGTAGCATGGCATTGGTTAACAAGTTGCGAATTAAATGGGTCAACATCGATGATTGACCATCGATCACAATATGTTCACCAATGAGCGTCGCTTCAGGATAATGTTGCCGTTCTTGATTCACCAGATCGTATAAGTCTAAGCTTTCAACTTGCTGCAAGGCATGACCGGCGTCTAAACGACTCACCAATAAGATACTCTCTACCAAATCATTGAGCCCTGACAAATCGCGGTTAATCGCTTGCGCACGTTTATCAAACTTTGCTTTGGTATCAGATGGTAGCGCCCCTGCGAGCATATCCATCATCTCAATCTGTAAGCGGATACGAGTAATGGGGGTACGTAGCTCATGAGAAGCATGTGCTAAGAGCAGGTTATTGGCATCGATAAGGTGTTCGATTTTTTGTGCTGCTTGGTTAAATCCACGCGCTAGTGAGGCGATCTCATCGTTACCACGAGCATTCACCCGTACGGTAAAATCACCATCACCCAGTTGCGCCATCTGCTGGCTCATCTGATTGATGCGCCAAGTGATGGTACGAGCAATCCACCATAGGACACCTGCCATAATCAGTAACAGTAGTAGTGTGCCAGTAAATAAATTCAGCGCAGAGGAGAGTACTGGTTTTTTAGGCGGTAAGCGTGATTCATACAAAAGCGTATAGCCGGTGCTGCTATAAACCTGAGCTTGCTTGGTAGGGGAGGTGTCTGCGAGAGAGGGAAAAACGCGTGAAAATAAAGAGGGCGGTGCGGGCAACTCCAATGGCAAATCGCTGTTATCCGTTTGCATTAGCAATCGACCTTCGCTGTCATACAAGCCCATCTTTGCCTGCAATGACTCATCAAAGATATCAAAGCTCTTTTTGACCACTGCTAGCATAAAGCGCGCTTGCAAGCGATTGTCCTCGCTAACAGAGATATTCAGCTCGTGCAAGAAAGGGTCTATTTGTCCTAAAATCTGGGTGGCCAATACTTCTGATCGAATACTTGCATCTTTATCGTGTACAAGTTGCGTCAACAGCACCATCGCCACTGCAAATAAAATAAGTGCCAGCATGACACTGGCAAATAATTTGGCAAATACCGAACGAAATCCCAACTGCTGCATTAAACCATCTCTACTATCAGCCGTTTATATCGACTCATACTTCTAATTTGCATAAACAAATCAAAAGTATGGTTTTTATCGATTAATTTGCCACTTTTGTGATCAAACCTGATCAGTGGCAAATTGATAACCAACACCGCGTACCGTAATAATACGTTTTGGCTGGCGTGGGTTGTCTTCAATTAAAGCACGCAGGCGCGAGATATGAACATCAATGGCGCGATCGATATTATCTGAGCTGTCATCATTGGGCATGGCTTGCCACAGTTGCTCGCGGTTCAATACTTTACCAGAATGGGTGGCAAAGTAATGCAATAATTGAAACTGATGCGTCGTTAAACGAACAGGCTCATCGTCGATGGTCACTTCATGGCTGTCAGGAAAGACACTCAAACGACCAAAGGTCAAGCTGTCAGACTGGCTATCTGCTTGATTGGGCTGCTCATGACGGCGAATAACAGCACGGATTCGAGCGAGAAGCTCACGTGGCTCAAAAGGCTTAGATATATAATCGTCAGCACCCATCTCAAGACCTAGCACGCGATCGGTGGTATCACCTTTCGCGGTCAACATGATAATTGGTACTTTATTGGTCATGTTGTTTTTATTGCCGCGAATTTTTTGACAAACTTGCATACCATCCATATCAGGCAGCATTAAGTCAAGCACGACCAAATCAATGTCACGCTCTTTAGCATCCAATAAATCAAGCCCTTCTTGACCAAGCCCTGCATGATGGACGTCATAATAATTCATGGTCAGGTAATCGCTGATTAACTCAGCTAGATCAGGATCATCTTCGATTAATAAAATCTGCTTGCTCATGGGTTATCCTCTAGTTGTTGTTATGGTTGGCCAAACATTTCATCTGTTTTGATATTTGGTATCACGATAAATACATCGCTGATTTTAGGATCTCAAACAGTTAAACGATTAAGCCTCTAGGTTCTCAAACTTTCTAAGATTTCTCGAACTTTCAAGATATTGAGTCATTTAATACCAATGATTCAGAATACTCGGTTAATGCTATATATTATACGGTCATATTGCCTAATTACGCAGTTACAAAACAAGAGAGGCTTTGTTAATGTTTCTACACAATGTAACTGTCGGCATGCATAGCTATGAGACATTGACTTTTTTACCTTTAGCATCAGCCGGTAAATCAGCCAAACAAATCAAGCTGTCGTTGCTAATACCTGCAATTAAATACTGCTTTGTGATAGGGTCATATTCGACTACTTCAATAGGCTGGCGTGTCAGGCGCTGATCCTGTCCAATAATCCACACGTTAGCAGTCAACGGTGACAGAGGCTTATATGGTGACGTTTGTAATTCTGTCAAGTCAACATCGTGCAACGCCCGCTTAGGCACGATAGTGCCCACATCTATTTGACCATAATTAACCCGCCCCGTGACTTTCATATCTGGCAATAACTTGTCTCGACTTGCTTCATTGTCAATGACGTTAACATAGACCAACAGCTTTTTCGGCTGGCTGGTCGCGGTCAGTTTACTGACTTGTCCTGTGAACTGTTCCGACATACCTTCAGCTGTAAAATTGACAGTCTGACCAACCGAAAGTTGCGGTTCTGCTTGGATAGGTAGGGTCGCGATAAAGTGTAATTTAGTTTCATCGCTAAGCTGTAATAAAGGCGTGCGCGCCTCTAGTCTTTGACCTGCTTTGGCATATAAGTTTTTTACACGGCCAGAAAAGCTGGCACGCACAGTGACCAAATTATACTGATTCTGCTGCGGTTTTAAGCTCGCCGTGCTATTAGCGCTGGTTTGGTCATTGTTTTTAAGGTTGCCGACTGCGTTTTTAGGAGTGCCCACTGTGGCGTTTGCTGCTGCCTCTTCCTTGTTAGCAATTGGGTCGTTTTTAGTGGTTGTTGCACCATTTTCTGCTGTAGGTTGATTGGGTTTTGAGCTAGCGTCAGTTTTTTGTGAGTGTGTTTGCTTTACATCAACCGCATCGTTCGTCATTTCAGAATCTGGGGCAACGCTGTTCGATGCCGAAGATTGCTCCTTGGCTGGGTTGGATGCATCTATTGTTTTGCTTTCTGATTGCACGCGTCGAACAATAAGCAGCGGCATATCTTTTTCTACCCATTGACCCTCAGTAACCAGTATTTCTTCGACGTTAATGGGGTATGCAGCGATAAGTTTAGTCTGTTTGATAGGTTCGATCTTACCTTGTAAACCAAGACTGGGCTGATAACGTGAAGGTTTTATGCTCAATATATGATCTGGCGTCATGGTCACACTATCGTCGGTAATGACAATAGGGGTATCTACAGTCTCACTGTTTTCTGCAGTCACAGGCTCATTGGTAGGCGGTGATGGCTGACAGGCAGCAAGAAGAAAAGCACTCAGTAGATAGGTGCTATTTTTTAAAAATTTAGAAGCCGTCATAGCAGTCACCATAGTAGTCATCGTTTTATTATATAGTGAATTGCCACTGGGTGAAATAAGCGCAAAAAACTTAATAAACCGCTGACATTAAGGCTACTAAATCCAGTCATTGGCTAAGGTAGGAGTGACAGCTAGTCTGAACATATTTTTATATTACTGACCAGTTCGAATATTGGCTCACTCATAACTGGAAATTAGTCGATAACTGTGCTAAAACAAACATAACAAAATACAATGATACATTTTTATCACAAAAGAAAATTATTCAGCAATGTGCCAAGCGTTTCTATATAATGCAGAAATATCATAAGGTTGATGGTTCTTCTACTTCGGGCTTACCTCTTTTATCGTCATGGCCATCAGTAATAAAAGGTACTCTACCTTGTTTGAAGCCAAATACGGTTGCAGTGGACGATAATAAAAGCAAAATAAGTCGTCTAAAAAGCCATAGGTTTGGCGCAATTTAGTAAGCTTATTAATTAGAAAGTGCGTATAGTAGCCCATGTTGACGCTCTGTTTGACAGGCAGATACTGGCAGATGATATGTCGACTGTCATAACATATGGTAATGCAAATTTAGCGTCTCATATCAGTCCAATAATGAATGATATGACAGGTTGAAATAACCGTTAAATTTTTGCATTGATGGATGGTATTAAGAATAAATAGTCGTTTATAGGACACTGATAATGGAAAATAATTTTGATGGTTTAAAAGTAATGGTGATTGATGATTCAAAAACCATTCGCCGTACCGCAGAGACTTTATTACAAAAAGCGGGTTGCGAAGTTGTGACCGCCATTGATGGTTTTGATGCTTTAGCAAAAATTGTCGATAACAATCCAGATATTATTTTTGTCGACATCATGATGCCGCGCTTGGATGGCTATCAGACTTGTGCGCTAATAAAAAACAACCCTGATTATGCCAGCAAACCTGTGATTATGTTGTCGTCTAAAGATGGCTTATTTGACAAAGCGCGTGGTCGTATTGTGGGTTCAGATGAGTATTTGACCAAGCCATTTAGTAAAGATGAGCTGTTCGAGGCGATTAATCAGTACCGCTAATATATAAGTCCGCTTGTAGATATACGCTTGTAGATATATCATTAAATATCGTCTTACAAGTTGGTATGATTTATGCATAGCTATGCTTTATATAGAGTCAGATAAATTAGGCTAGGCATTACGGTTAAGAGATTTAGTATTGATAAAATATTACTAATAATTGCTCAATATTTAATCGAAACTGTTAAGAGAGTTGCGCTGCCATTCATGGTTGGCGTGCTACTTTCAGTCGGATTGTCTCAATAATATAACAACATATCCTTATGGATACTTTCGAAAATAAAGGAAATTCCTATGACTACAGTTTTAGTCATTGACGACTCACCATCTGAGATGGCGAAATTTCGCGACATGCTTGCCAGACATAATTTTAAAGTATTAGAGGCCATAAATGGTGAGCAAGGTTGCCAGATGGCGATTGATCACTTACCAGATGTCATTTTAATGGACGTGGTTATGCCTGAGATGAACGGTTTTCAGGCCACTCGCAAAATTACTCGAGGTAAAACCACCGCGCATATTCCAGTGATTATGATCAGTACCAAAAATCAGGAAACCGATCGAGTTTGGGGAAAACGCCAAGGCGCTAAAGAGTATATGGCAAAGCCCGTTGACGAAAATGGATTGGTTAATATCATTCGTAAAGTAATGGAGTAGATTGTGGCTTCCAGAGGGTTTATTGAGCTTCTGCGTTTAGCAGACTTGGCACGCGCGCGCAAAAGTGGTCGCCGCGGTGGACAAGAGTATGACTGGCAAGGTGTGGTATTCGAGATTGGCGGACAGCGGTTAGTTGCACCGATGGGTCAAGTATCAGAAGTATTGGCCATGCCAGAGTATACCAGCTTGCCTCTAGTGAAGCCTTGGATGCTAGGCATCGCCAATATTCGCGGACGCCTATTGCCAATCACCGATTTGTCTCAGTTTCTACAGGTTCCTAGTCGTTTAACGCAAATGAGCCAACGAAAAGTCATTGTCATTGAACATGACAATCTCTTTTCAGGACTGTTAGTGGATCAAGTTATTGGGATTGAACAATTTACGCATGATCAATACCGTGCCGAAGCTATAGAGCCTAATTCGCCCTTTGCTCCTTATAATCATGGTAAGTTCTTTAAAAATGAGCAAGATTGGTATGTTTTTATGCCAAGCCTGCTCGCACAAGACTTGCAGTATACCGATGCTGCAATATAGCAGTCGATAACAGCTATCTGGCTGCTATAACGATGACGAAATAATAGCGAATGACATGATACGGTTGGGTGTCAGTATTCATACAGGCTTTGCTAATCACTGTTGTTTTTATAACAATAAGATTGTCAAAGTCAGTCACGATGAGACTTTGATGATTGTTTGAAAGGAATACGTACGATGAGTGATGTTATAAAGAAACCTGTAGCTGGTACGACCAATACAACAGATGGCAAGGACGCTAATAGCAAGTGGAAGTTATTGTTAGGGTTTTTTGTGCTAATAAGTGTGGCCTGCCTGATTTGGCTGGTCAATTCGTTATCGTCAGTAAGTCAGTACTTGGCTGATTTTAATCAATCCGTTACTTTACCAGCGATTATATTTGTCGTAGGGGTATTAGGCATCCTCTTTGCTCTGTATCAGTTACTGAAGCAGCGTGGGGGATCAGAGCGCCTACTCATTGAAAAAGAAACCTTGCGTCGTCGTCAGGAAGCAGAAGCGGAATCTGAGCGAGCGCGTCAAATTCAAGAAGAAAACGAACGTAACCAGATTGCTATTCTACGTTTACTTGATGAATTGGGTGATTTAGCAGAAGGTGATTTGACGGTTAATGCCACCGTATCAGAAGATTTTACTGGGGCAATTGCTGACTCAGTGAACTTTGCGATTGACCAATTACGTCAATTGGTTTTGGTTATTAACAACACGGCTGACCGCGTTTCGCAGTCTTCAGACCAAACACAGATGAATGCAGTCGAACTTGCTGAAGCATCTGAGCACCAAGCACAAGAAATTGCTGGTGTATCAGCGGCTATTAATGAGATGACAGTATCGATTGACCAAGTTTCGAACAACGCTTCAGAATCAGCGACTGTTGCTCAGCGCTCAGTAGCTATCTCTCATAATGGAGCGGAAGTTGTACAGCGCTCTATTGAAGGTATGAACGTGATTCGTGATCAGATTCAAGAGACCTCAAAACGTATCAAGCGTCTTGGTGAGTCTTCGCAAGAAATTGGTGATATCGTTGGTTTGATTAATGATATTGCTGACCAGACCAACGTTTTGGCATTGAATGCTGCTATTCAGGCATCGATGGCAGGTGAGGCCGGTCGAGGCTTTGCGGTCGTTGCTGATGAAGTCCAACGTCTTGCTGAGCGTTCAGCTAACGCTACCAAACAGATTGAAACCTTGGTGAAAACCATTCAGGCAGATACCAACGAAGCCGTTATGTCAATGGAATCGACGACCTCTGAAGTTGTGCGCGGTGCACGCTTGGCAAAAGATGCTGGTGAAGCCCTAGAAGAAGTGCAGAGCGTTTCTAATACCTTGGCTGACTTGATTCAAAACATCTCAAACGCCGCTTTGCAGCAGGCAGAATCTGCTGGTCACATCTCTCATACGATGAATATTATTCAAGATATTACCTCACAGACCTCTTCTGGCACAATGGCAACCGCGCGCTCTATTGGTGAGTTGAGCGAAATGGCTGCAGCATTGCAAGAGTCAGTCACTGGTTTTAAAGTGTCGAACGATGATGAGCTACTAGAAAACGAGATGTTGGACACCGAAGAAGCGTTATCAGCAAGTGTGTAATGACAAGTGTTAACGTCAAGTAGGTGTTAGACCACTGACCGTCTTTAAATTAATGTGTTAATAATATGCTGTGCAGATACGATGATTTGCAGCAGTGACTATAGCAGGTGACGTGAATAATTTTACTCAACCAGACAGCAATTCCATCAAAGCAGTCAAGCCCTCGTTGATTAAGGGTTTGCTGCAGGCAGACAGTTTTGATGTGCAGCAGTGGCAGCGATATATAGAACAAGAGATTGGTTTCGTTCTACCCAATGTCCAGCTGCAATGGTTGATAAATGCGATTGAACACACGGCATTATCACATGGATTGACAGTTGAAAAGCTGTGGTGTCAACTACCAAAAAACGATGAAGTACGCCAGCAGTTATTGGATAAAGTACTGATTCACGAAAGTCGTTTTTTTCGCCATATGCCTTCTATCGATTTTGTCACAAAGTGTGCATTACAGCATCAGCGCCAGCAGCTTACTGCTACTAGTACTGATCGTGGTCACAACAATGATGCTAATGATTTATTTCGCATTTGGAGTGTTGGTTGTGCCAGTGGGCAAGAAACATGGTCATTGGCGATGAGCTTGGCTTCTGAACAATTGATTAATTATACGATATTGGGTACAGATGTTAGCCAACAAGCCATTACAAAAGCACGACTAGGGCAGTATGATAAGCGGCAGCAGACGTTAATTCCAGACCTGTGCCAGCAGTTCGTTCAGTCATTGCGAGCTAAGTGTGATATCAGTCAATCGCATTTTTATAAGGTGTCTACCGCAAAAAAGGCGATGACTGGCACTCAGACCGACTGGCAGATTGCGCCAATGCTACGACGCTATGTTAGCTTCGCTTTACACAATATTATTGAGCAAAAACCACCCACTTCGCACCTTCAGCATGTCATTATCTGTCAAAATATGCTGCTATATTTTCGCAAGTTTGATCAGCGTGATATTTTGGCAAGGCTATCAGAGCAGTGTGCGTTAGGTGGATATATTATATTGGCTCCAGGTGAGGCGTTGTTTTGGCGTCCTTCAAATATGCGCCGTATTGCGCACCCACAGGTTAATGTGTGGCAAAAAATTAATGTCTAGATTAGTGCCTAGACAAGTTAGGATAACCCTATGAAAAACCAGCCCAATGACATAGTGACGCTTGAGTGGTTATTACCACTGTTTAATCAGCAATTATCACAGATATCTGATGGCTGGCAGTTAGACGCTGATAGCACTGATTATGATCAGATGGTGCAACATTATCATCAGGTTGGCGGCGCGCTAACGATGATTCGCCTCAGTTTATTAGCAAATCTTGCTAATAAACTGAGCTTGCTGGCAGATGTGAGCAGTCGCGAGCGTATTTCTGCTAACGACCGCCGCATTGGTCAGTTTTCTCATCGCTTGCTACAGCGTGAATTGAATCAATACGCAGGTATGGGTAATCACAACACCATTTTAATTGATAATGCTGCTGACGAGCTTACTCAAGCGCTAGCGAAACTGGGGGTAGCGCCAGATATCTCGGTCAGCTTGGCGAATACTCAGCATAATAATCTAAATAATCATGCTATCGATGATCATATTATCGATGGTATCAATAGCATCGAAGTGATGATGCCGGCGAATAGAACGGCGACGCATTTAGCTGATTATCACTATCAACAATTATTACTGGTTTGGCGACAGCAAGTACAAGCATTATTGAGTGCTAATACCAATCAACCGTCCTTATTGACTACACTAGAAAGAGTCAGCCAATACTTATGGCAGACCACTCAACATGATGACTTACAACGCCTTTGGTACTTAACGGAACTGTGGCTAAATGACCTTGCTCATAATGACACCCCATTACCTGAGCATTATGCGTCATTGCTAAGTCAGCTGGATCAAGTAATAGAGTCTCGCACTCAGCAAGCTGAGTTGTCATCAAGCGTTATTCGAAGCTTAATCATAAGGGTGTATATCGAACTAAATAGCCTTGCTCAAAGTAGCAAGCGCACTCTGTCACTTCTAAATAATTTGTCGCAAACGTCGTCAACGGGATCACGCTTTTTACCACGTATACTCAGTGAGCTTGAGACACTTATCTTTACTTTGGATAAGCCAGACACGCTTCTTGTTCCTTTACAGAAAATACAAAGTCAACTCGAAGGTCGAGGTTGGACTTATTACGTGTCGCAAATACATGAAATTGTTACAGACATAGAGCAGGCTCTATCATCAGAAACAGGATTTGCACAAGAACAATGGCAGATTGAGCGTCAGCTTCAAGAGCTATATAACGCTATCTATCATACTGAACAGACGATATCTCTCAAGATAGGGGATGCTGCTTCTTTTACGACATTGTCTGCAACGTTTGAAGGTATTGAAACGCAGTCGGAAGAAAGTCTTGCGACAGCTTCTGTTGGTGGAAGTTTACGTGAGCTGCGCATCGCGGTAGAAGATGTCAAACAAAGCTTCCATGAATATGTACAGCGTCAAGACATTGACTTACTGCCCATTGCTGCTGATTTTACCGATATTGGCGATGCTTTTGCCGACATGGGATTGCCATCAATTCGTCAAACCATGAATGATATGGCAAGTATATTTACACAATTGACCATTCATGAGATTGACGTACTCAGTTGGGATGTGACTCAGGCATTGGCTGAAGGACTAACGTCTATTGAATTGTTGCTTGACTACCTTGCGCAGCAGGTTTTTGACCCGCAGCTATTAATGCGGGCAAATGAGTATACTGCGACTGCCGCCCAACTTCTTACTCATTATATTGCATCGCCAGAGACCATTAAAGACACTTTCCTTACCCAAAAATCTGTAGCGACCAACGTATTGCGTTACGATGATAGTGGCGAGATTGCTCCTGCTAATAGTCAAAATGATGTTGCTAACCAAGCTTTGACTGATGTAGATAATGAGCGTGTGGTAGGGCAAGATGCGGCTGATGATGATAGTACCGAGAGTGAACCATTAACGCGTGCTCGTGAACAAGTTAAGCCTGATAATTTTGAGATGGACGCAGAGATTCGTGACATCTTTATCGAAGAGGTGACGGAAGTCATTGCTGATTTAGAAGACTTTTTACCTATCTGGCAGCAAGACTCAAAGGATTTAACCCCACTCACTGAAGTGCGTAGAGGGTTCCATACCTTAAAAGGCTCAGGACGTATGGTTGGGGCTTTTAGCATCAGCGAGATGGCATGGTCAATCGAAAATCTGCTCAATCGTCTGTTAGATAAAACGCTGCCTGTCACAGATGACGTCGTAAATCTGGTGATGGATACGGCAAAACGGCTACCAGCATTAGTGATAGATTTTGAAGCGCAACAATCTCCAAGCTTTGATCCTGCTGTCACTATTCTACAAAGCCATAATCTCATGACACAGCAACCTATCAATGCTGGGCTGACCATATTAGATGCTGTCACTGCTGATTCAGACTCAGCATTAGAACTATCGCAACCATTTGATGATGATGCTGAATTGCTAAGTGCTCTCGACATGAGCAATGAGTCAAACGAGACAACTGCTGATAGTAAAAAGAGCACTGCTGTTGCTTACTTATCTGCTATTGATATTCCAGCGATACTCAAACCCTTTATGCAAGAAACCGAGCAGCTAGCGGCAGATGCTCATGATGCCGATCCTGATATTAAAGAGATATTTTTAGAAGAAGCTGATGAAGTATTGGCTGAGATTGTACCTTTATATGAAGATTGGCGATTATTGCCAGCTGACTTAAGCGGATTGGTGGATATTCGTCGTGGGTTCCATACCTTAAAAGGTTCCGGTCGTATGGTCGGTGCAAATTATACGGCTGAGCTGGCTTGGGCTATAGAAAATATGCTTAATCGCATTTTGGATCATAGTGTGACTGTCTCAACAGATATGCGTCAGCTTATTGCGGATGTGCTAGCTGCCTATCCTGCGATGCTAACAGTATTTGAAAATGACAGCCAAAACTATCCGGTGATGGTGCCTTTATGGATCGCATGCGCCAATGCCTACAGCAAACAGCAAGGGGACGAATTTAGCTATTCTGCCTTGTATGAGCAAGCATCAAATAGTTCTGAGGATGAGACCATCCAAGCGTCAGTACTATCGCCTGCTATTGATGAGCATAGCCCGACCCAAGATAATCTTAATACAGCGATAGATACCACGCTGCAGACGATTAATTCTGTCAATGAAATGATAGCAGAAGCGCCTATTTATTTAGCACCGCAAAGCGAAGAAGAAAAAATGTTTTGTGAGATTTTTATCGACGAAGCAGAAGGACTGTTGCAAGATATTGACCAATTCGTTGATGAGCATCAAGATCAGTCTTATATTGAAGTGACGGATGAGATTGTACGCGCATTCCATACCTTGCGAGGGGCTTCAGGTTCTAGCGCTTTAGCAGCGATCAGCGAGGTTAGCGCAACGATAGAGCATAGCTTAGAGCTACTACAGCAGCAAGATACTGCGATGAATGCTCAACATCTAGAAGCATTGGCGAAGTCTGCTACGCTAATGGACGGTTATTTAAACAACTACAAGCAAAACGTTCAGCCGCAAAATATATCGATCGAAGATGCACAAAGTCAGCAAGACATAGCCTCATTGCAAGCCATGCTTGGTGATCAATACGTCATTAGCGATGATAAGGTCACGGCTGATAACAAACCAACGATAGAGCAGTTGTTGGATAATAATATTGATGAACTATTGGATGCTGAGTGGGAATTAGATGACGCACTTAATCACTCTGAGACAGCACATGTTCAGGGCTATATATCGCAGCAAATATCGCAAATAGCTTACTTAGCCAATAAAGCAAAAGCGTTTCCAAAATTCACTTTTATTCTCAATGAGTTGGGTCACGCTTATGCCTATTTGAGTGATAATATTGATACAGCAAGAAATATCGATACCCAGTCGGTTTTACACGCTGGTCATGCTCAACTGGTTGGTTTGTTCGATGCATTGGCTGGTAGCACGTCATTGAAGATTGATCAACAAGTTATTGAAGATCTACAACGTATTTACCAAGACGATGATAGCAATGGTGATGAGGGTATCTTTGTCGTGAGAGCCGTTGCAGCACCTGAGCTACAGCTTGAATCTATTGATACTGATGCTGAGCTATTAGAGATATTTTTAGAAGAAGCTCAAGAGCTCGATGCCGCGCTGGATGAGAGTTTTAATAAGTGGCGTACTGATATAAGCAATATAAATGCGTTAAAAGTTTTACAGCGCCATCTGCACACTATCAAAGGTGGTGCGCGAATGGCAGGTATTCGTAGTATTGGTGATCTGACCCATGAAGCTGAAAGTGTCTATGAAGCATTTGTAGAGAATAGAAGAATACCGACAGCACAATGGCTTGAAATAATGCAAATAGTGCAAGACACAATGTCGTTGCAAGTACTGCATATCGTAAATCATAAAAAATCATTTTTTGCCTCAGCGCTGATTGAGCAACTACAACAGTTTGTAAAAGCCCAAGCCTTGCCAGAAACGGTAGAGCTAATCATACCTATTCCGAAAACCCACTTCGAACCTGAAGCACAAAATAGGGTGGCTAACAACGCTCACCTCAGCGCTGACGTATCTGATACCTTGAGCCTAGACATGATGATTAAACAGTCATGGGCGAATGGTTTGCCAGATCCTGATATATTGTCGGTGTTTTTAGAAGAAGCTGAAGAGCTCACCAATCGTAATAAGTATCTGCAACTGTTCTTAAAAGATACCAATAATACGACAGCATTACAGGCATTGCAGCGTGATTTGCATACCATCAAAGGTGGCGCACGAATGGTCACCGCAGCTGGTATCGCTGATCTGGCACATGAAATGGAATCGGTTTATACAGATTTTGTAGATAATCGTCGTCCTGCTACCAAAAAAGTATTGGAGTTGCTGGTTGCCAGTCATGACTGGCTTGCTGATGCGATCTCTATCCTTAGACAACATGTCAATCCACCGACGCCTGCGCTATTGATTGAGGCATTGCAGCAATTTAGTAAAAACCCTGACAGCCTAAAGCAAATTCCTAAAGAATCCCTACAATCGCAGCATGAAGCGCTCTTTATTGCTAGAGAGCAGCAAGACTCACAGTATCTGGCAAAAGATATTAGCGAGATGCCTTCTATGCTCAGCAGTACGGGTGAGGAAGATCAGAGTGCCAATAATAATGAGATGATTCGTATCTCAGGTGGTTTGATCGAGCATATGATTAACCTGTCTGGTGAGTCAGCCATCAACCGTGCTCGTATCGATATGGGCATGAGTAGCTTGACCAATAGTATCGAAGATATGGGTATTACGGTACAGCGCTTGGCTGATCAGTTACGTCGAATGGAAATCGAGCTTGAGGCGCAGATCTTGTCGCAGATAGACGATGAGCTGATTAATCATGAAGGGTTTGACCCTCTAGAGATGGATCAATATTCTTCTTTAAATCAGTTATCCAAATCTTTGACAGAGTCAGCCTCAGATTTGATTGATATTAATCATACTCTATTAGAAAAAACACGAGACAGTGAAAGCCTTTTATTACAGCTGTCTCGTACACAGACCGAGTTACAAGATGGGCTTATGAATTCACGTATGGTGCCGTTTACGCGCTTAACGCCACGTCTTGAGCGTATCGTACGACAAACTGCCAATGAGCTGAATAAATCTGTTGAATTAACGATCATCAATGCCGATGATGAGATGGATAGAACCATTCTAGAGCGCATCACTTCACCGCTTGAACATATGCTCCGTAACGCCGTCGATCATGGTATCGAAAATACCTCAACGCGTTTAAAAGCAGGTAAAGAGCGTAGTGGGCGTATTACTCTTGAGGTAAATCGAGAAGGTAGTGAGATTGTCATTCAGTTAATAGATGACGGTCGCGGCATCGATGTAGAAGCCGTTCGTAACAAAGCCATTTCTCAAGGCTTGATTGATGCAAATGATAATAGCCTAACTGATCTTGATATCATGCAGTATATTTTCCATGCTGGATTGAGTACCAGTAAGCAAGTGACGCAGATTTCTGGACGTGGTCATCAGCGAGATTCGTCAATTAGGTGGCGCTGTATCGGTTGTCTCAGAGCTGGGTAAAGGCTCACGCTTTACGATGCGCTTACCACTGACGGTTGCGGTATCTGATGCATTGGTTGTGCGTGCCGCGGATCGCTATTATGCGATACCTTTGGTACAGATTGAGCGTGTGGTAAGGATTAATCCAGAGAAGCTTTATGACTATTATCAGTCAGGCGATGCAACGTTGAACTTTGAAGATGTTGATTATCGAGTGCGTTATTTAAATGAGATTTTGTCAGGCAATGAGCTGAATGAGCTGGTCGTTAATACCAATACCAGTTTGCCACTCATTATCATTAAGAATCGTAGCGGACAAAATATTGCATTGCAGGTTGATCAGATTGCAGGGTCACGTATTGAAGTCGTGGTCAAACCTCTAGGACAACAGTTATCGAATCTACCAGGTATTTCAGCAGCGACTATCATGGGCGATGGTTCAGTAATGCTTATCTTAGACCTGATTGCTTTGATGCGTAATGCGCAGTTGGTCAAAAATATCTCGCAATCTGCTGATTCTAAACGGAGTCGTTTAGAGTTTAAGTCTACTATTTTAGTGGTTGATGACTCTGTTACCGTACGTAAAGTGACGTCACGTTTCTTAGAGCGCCAAGGGTTTACTGTGGCGGTGGCAAAAGATGGTATCGATGCGATTGAGATATTACAAGACATGATACCAGACATGATATTGCTCGACATTGAGATGCCACGCATGGATGGTTTCGAGGTGGCTACTCAAGTGAGACACAGCAAGCGCTTACAACATATCCCAATCATCATGATCACATCACGTACAGGTGAAAAGCATCGTGAGCGTGCACTGGAAATTGGTGTGAATGATTACATGGGTAAGCCATTCCAAGAACAAGAGCTACTTAATAAAATCCAGCACATACTGGGTCAAAAGGTCAGCTTAACTTATGAAGGATAATGCACGTGTCTTGGCGCTAAGAGGAAAAAACAAGGATGATATTAAGGTGATGGTAGTGGCAGAAGACCATCATCAGCGTATGGCCTTTTCAGATACTGTACGCAGTTGTGGTTTTAGCCTTGTTGGCTGTATGTCACGGGCGCAACTGCAAGAAAAACAGGGGCGCTCTGATACCTCGATTGACATCTGGCTAATAGATAGTGATTACGACGACAGTGTGGTAGCCGCGACCACGGCATCTAAACCTGCTGCGGTGTTGGTGGGTTTTAGTCAAGCACCTTACCTAAATGAAGCGCCGCAATATGCGAAATGGCAGCGCAAATTAAAGCGTAAGCTGGCACATATGCTGGCATTACCCGTTTTAATGGATGCACCCGTGCACAAACCTGATAATGCTGATGTAGACTGGCGCTACGTGGTATTTTTGGGTGCTTCTATGGGCGGGCCGAGTGCTATAAAAGAATTTTTGGATAACTTGTCGGCGACGCTACCGGTATGTATTTTGCTGGCGCACCATTTTAATAAAACGATGATTGGCACACTGCCACGCATCCTGAATCGCCATAATGACTGGCATTGTCAGGTGATTACTTCTTCGCAGCGTTTAAGAGCAGGCCAGTGTCTTATAGCTCCTATTGATAAACAGATTGTTTGTGACTCTACCGGTCGAGTCATATTACTAGAGCAAGCTTGGGAGGGTGAGTATAAGCCCGCGATTGGTCAGATTCTCAAAAACACCAGCGACGTTTATGGTAGCGAGCTTATCAATATTATATTTTCCGGCATGGGTAATGATGGTTCGCAGTATCTGGATCTCATTCAAGAAAATAACAGTCAATTGTGGGTACAAGATCCCAGCTTAAGCGCTTGCCCAAGTCAACCTCAGGCGATTATTGATTCAGGGTATTGTGGTTTTATTGGCAGTCCAGCCGATTTAGCACAAAAACTAACAGACTATATTGATGAAAGATTAGTAGTAGCCTCTTTGCATTAACTGATTGTGAGCGATGTATGAAACAAATTTTGAAACATTCGTTTGAGGCAGTGAGTTTACTGACCACAAATAACGGTATGCTTGATGTCACTATTGTGCCAGCATTTGACCAACCTGACTGGCTTATTCCAAGCAGCCTGATTTTGAGTGTGGATGATTATAATGAGCGCACGGCAACCTATGAATGGCAGCAGCAAAAGGTAGTGGTATGTCATCTGCTACCACAGGATCAAATGCCAGATACCATGATTGTATTAGAGGGTAATACTACCGATCATCGCTTAGCTTTACAAACGGCAGGCGAGCTGCACCACCGACAAGTGCGTATTTCTGAGGTCAAAGATATTGACGTTCCTGAGCAATTTAACAGCCCTAAGCATGCCGATAATATAGACAGCGACAAAACAGCCCTACCTTTTGATGAAAACGTTATGCTATCCTATCTTTTTCAAACGGTTATGATCGATGATAAAGCTTATTTGGTGCCCGACTTAGACAAAATTGCGCATCAATTGGTCGATTTAGACAGTTAGCTTCTCGCTTATATCAGGGTTATTTTTCACTATCAGAGAAATAGGGTTACCCAATTACTTTGATGATTGCTAATCGTTGAATGAGTGGTTGTTTTGTCTATAACATTGATGATAGATAATTAGTGATGAGGGTAATAGGACAGCTCATGAATAGTACCAATTCAAATGTGTCAAAGTGGCCAGTTAGCAGCCGGATATTTCACTGGATCAGTGCCGTTTTACTGTTGGTTACGTGGATAATGATTCTGTTGTACGATAATCTGGATAACAATCTTTATATTGGGTTGCATAAAGCGTTTGGTATTAGTTTGTTATGTTGGATGATAGCACGGGTGCTTAATCGTGTATTTATTAAGGCGCCGCCACCTGTACCGATGCCAAAGTGGCAGTTATTAGCCTCTAAACTGTCGCATTTTGGCTTATATGCCTTATTAATTGCAATGCCAATAGCTGGTTTGCTGATGTCCGTTTATGGTGGACGCCCCGTCGATATTTTTGGCTTGTTTCAAATCCCTGTATTTGTTACACCAGATAGAGGGTTGGCACGCTTTTATAATGACCTGCATACTGATATTATTTGGCCGACCATTATTGCCTTTACACTTATTCATATCGGTGCTGCTCTATATCATCAGTTTGTCAAAAAAGACAATTTGATAGCGCGTATAAAATAATAGTAGGCTGCTATAGGTAAACTTACTATTTCATGCAATATAAAAAAGCCCTAAGTTATGATACTTAGGGCTTTTTTGTTTTTCTAAGACAGCGCTTATTTTTTGTGTTCAGGTAGACTGATATTCATCTCTAATACGTCTAGGCTGTCCTCAGAACGATGATTGATATTCACATCATCAATCTGTACGCCATTGACGTATTTGTTGACCACTTCTAAAATCTCACGTTTCATTTTTTCGATACGATCAGCTGTTAAGCGGTTGTTTAAGCGATTTTCGCTCGCAACGATAACCTTAAGACGCTCAGTAGCCATATTAGCGCTACCTGCGCTACCACTGTCGTCAGTACCAAATAGGCTACTCCAAAATCCTTTTTTCTTCGTCATCATTGACCTCCAAACCAGCGCTGTAATAGACTCTTTTTCTTCACGTCAATATGACGTAGTGGGCGTTCTTCACCTAAGAAGCGGGCGACGATGTCATCATAACATTGACCAGCAACTGAATCGGTATAATGAATAACTGGCTCACCATGGTTAGATGCTTCAAGCACTGAGTGACTTTCAGGAACAACCCCAAGTAACGGAACTTTTAGGATATCATTTGAAATAGTATCAATGTCCATCATCTCGTTGGCTGCTGCACGCTCAGCATTATAACGAGTAATAATCAAATGCTCACGTACAGAGCCTTGGTTTTCTTCAACCTTTTTGGTCTGGCTTTGCAAGATACCGATAATACGGTCTGAGTCACGCACTGAAGAAATCTCAGGGTTGGTGACGATGATTGCTTCATCAGCATGATACATGGCGAGTTGTGCACCGCGCTCAATACCAGCTGGTGAATCACAGATAATATAGTCGAACTGCTTAGACAGCTCAGACATAACCTCTGCCACCCCTTCGTCTGTCAGGGCGTCTTTATCACGCGTTTGACTGGCGGGTAGGATATACAAGTTTTCAAGCTGTTTGTCTTTGACCAGTGCTTGCGACAAGCGTGCGCTACCAGTGATGACATCAACAAAATCATAAACAATTCGGTTTTCACAACCCATGATTAAGTCTAGATTACGTAGACCCACATCAAAATCGATAACGACTGTCTTATAGCCACGCAATGCTAAACCTGCGGCAAAAGAGGCACTTGTCGTGGTTTTGCCCACACCGCCTTTACCTGAAGTGATTACAACTATCTTCGCCACAATGGCACACTCCTATGAATCAATGGGATATCTTTTATATAAAAAAATAGCGCAATTGCACATTATTCACATGCTATATATACACTACCTGCGAAGGTAGCCTAGCATAAATAAACAAAAATTTATAGCACGTCCATAGTAAAGCAGAAAAACAGCTTATATATGGATCACAAAGCGGTGCTACCTAGAATTTGCTGGTCAATATTGCCTATTGTGAATAATAAAATAGACGCTGACGAGTAGTGTAGATAGTGGCAGAGCTAGCGATTCATCATAGAACAGTTTTGTTAAATAAACTTACTATAATATTAAGTGCGCTGTCTAAACGTCTACTGTTGAGATTTTCTAATAAACGTTTTTTAATAAGCGTCATGTATGATGAAAATCGGCTTAGCCTGTTTACATTTATAAAAATCATGAATGAATTTATCGTTCTTAACGGTAAAAGAATTTAAGCGTCATCCATTACCGTAAATACTAAGCCTTCACCTTCTACAAAACTTACTTGTACAGATTTGTCAATCACGTGCTCAGGTAAGTTGTCTCGTAAGCAATAAGTTCCCGCCACTGACACCAAAGAAGGGTTAAAAACTTGACAAAAAATACGGGCATCTTTGTCACCAGTAGCGCCAGCAACCAAGCGCCCTTGGGCACGACCGTAAACGTGCAAGCTATTATCGGTAATCGCTTCCGCGCCGCTATTGACACTATTGGTCAAAATCAAATCACCGCCCACGTGATTCAGGCTTTGTCCTGAACGTAGCATTTGATCGTAAATTAGGCTAGTAATATGCTCAGCGCTCACCAATGTCTCTGCTGTGGTGGTTGCTATCGTTGTTTCTGTATTTGACTCGTTGATGGCTGCAGTATCATTGTTACTGGTTGATTCTGTATGTTTATGATCGGGAGCTTTACTTACTTGCGTTGCAGCTTTCTTGCTAGGTAAAATACGCTCAATACGTTTGCCATCAGCAGGGAAGATGGCCAATCGCTGTTCACGGGCTTGCGCATCTAGTGTGCCAGTCACGACGCCAATAGGCTGTAAGCCCCACGACCATAAAAGCTCTACCAATGCTGAGAGATCTTGTTCAACCTCGCTATCGATAAGGATCGGGATATTGCTAGATTTATTACTAAGCGTTGCGGCAAGCTGGGCGTCTATCGCACTTAAATCATCTGTGCTAAATTGCAAACGTGAAAAAGTCAGCATCTTGCCATAAAATGCCAACGCTGGTAATGCTGGCGCGGCGCTCGAGCCTTGGCTGTCGTTGTCTGAAACTGTCATATATAAATCCTCAAGAGATAATTCTGTCGCTGTATCCACGGTGTTGTTTTTATTATCGAGTCATACCATTCATTTGCTTGCTAAGCCTAATGTTTTTTAGGTATGGCGTGCTATTAGCAGTATGAATTATAGATGAAGCATCTCTTGATGCTTCCACTGCTGCACTTTTACCTGCGCTTCAAATTCTGTCAAACTGTCATCAATGATACTCGAAATCAAGGTATCTAACGCAGTATTATCCGTATCGATACTGGCAATGCCATTGGCAATTGCTACCATCAATGAATCGAGGCGTTCAGGGTCTAGAAGGCGTTTATTGAGTGCGTAAACGACATTTTCGCCTATATTGTGCCCGACGTGTTGCAACTGTGATTCAATCAAGCTACCGGCAATCGGTATCATGCGTAGGTAGCGACGCAGCTCAGGCGTATTGGCCAAACCCTCTTCAATAGCATTGCCCATCTCGCTGGCTAATATACTGCCGCCACCTGATGCTGCCGTCAACTCCTGCAGTTTTGGTGCTAGCTCTGTGCGCAGTATCGACAGCACTGCTGCCTCAATCTCGTTACGATTACGAGTTATCGTTGATTCAATAAAAGATTTATGCGTTTTAGGATCGGTCAGTTGCTGCCGAAAGTTTTGGATAGTTGTCAATATGACGCGGTCGGACAGCTCTTCTAATAATAAGTCGATATAGAACCTAATCCGATTGATCCATGGCTGCGGCAGCACTTGGTAACCAAGCTGGTATAAGCGTCGCCCAATGATGACCGCTCGGAATAAACGTAAGGCACGCAGCTGCGGAAAGCACCCCAATACTTCATACCAATGGACAAAAGGAAAAAAGAACCAGCGATAGTAGACGTTTTGTTTAATCGCAATCGCCCAACGTAGCAGTAGCTCAAAGATCAAAAATAGGGTAAAAAATCCACCAGCGGTACGTAAAGGCTCATGTAAGGTATTTTGATACCAACTGAGAGCATTGCTAATACTTAGCCATCCTGCGGCATTGCTACTAAAGCTACTCATTAAGATAGCATCAATACTAATCAATAATAGATCGATACTGATGGCAATAATCATCACGATGTCGTAAGTGAGTTTTAAGCGATTTGGCGTTGGTCGGTTTGGCGGTGGCAGCGTATTATCAGGCGGCTGATTGGATACAGGCGCTGAGTCTAGAGGCAGGCTAGTAGAAGAGGAAGCGGGCACAGTCAAACCTTATAAATGATAAATAGCACGAAAAATAAGCGGCTCAAATAGTACAGGGCTATCAAGTCACTAACGGTCAAAAAGTCATGGGCTCATGACTATTCACATTATCAATGAATAGAGCCAAAAAACAACCCATCTTTCATTATAATTACGCATTATCATTTATGAGTTGGGGTTTACAGTCAGCATTTACGAATCGGCATTTTAAACAACAGCGCTCAATCGTAGTTTTAAAACGACTTAAAGTAATTCACTGTTGTATGCCGTTGCTCTGTTAACGATGTCTCTAAGCATTCGGAGCTTTAGGGTTTGTTTCAAACTCAGCCAACATATCAGTAATACGCTGATCTTTTTGCTGCCAAATTTGCTCTACCCAATCAAACATTTGAGATTTTACCGCGTCATCATTTTCGTAACCACCATTTTTAATACCGTTAAATAATGCATCAGGCATCTCAATATAACGCACATCGACGCCCAAACGCTTGATGTTACCTTTCCACAAATCACTATAACTTGGCACACCATCAGGATAAACGATGGTCATATCTAGCATGCCATCGATGTCTTCGCCTAGCGCGTTAATGGCTAAAGATAGGCCGCCTGCCCGTGGCTTCAATAAATGCGTATAAGGAGACTGTTGCTTTGCATGTTTGGCTTTGGTGAAACGCGTACCTTCTAAGTAATTTAACAAAGTAAAAGGTTTGTCTTTTAACAGGGCACAGGCGCGTTTGGCTTCTTCGATGTCTTTGCCTTGTAGAGCAGGGTTTTTAGCGACGGCTTCTTTAGAATGCCGACGCATCATTGGGAAGTCTAAAAAGTAAAAGGCTTGACCCACAATCGGAATGTAAATCAATTCAAATTTGGTAAAAAACCGTGTCAATGGCAAGCGTTTTTCACTAATGTACTGCACGATACTGGTATCGACCCAAGACTGATGGTTGCTGACCAGCAAATATTTGCCATTGATGTGAACGTCATCGGGTAAGCTGATGCGCCAATCTTTACGTGGCAACATGTCATCGATCAAGGCACTGTTGCTACTGATCCAATAAGTCGCGATTTTGATGACCGCTTTGTCTGCGATAGGAGCACCAGTGATGACTTTGCCGACACCCATTAACCATAAGGGAATACTACCACCGAAGCTGTTGGCTGCAATAACCCCAGTCGCTGTCGCAAGTGAAACGGCTTTGCCTAATTTAGGGTTGCGTTCGTGTATTTTTCGAATAGTAGATGTCAATCGCATGCTAAATCCTTTTCGGTCAGTCTTATTAGTATATAAATGATTCATTGCCAGTTTTATTGCACAATTTTAGCAGAAACGGTTCAGAGTGTACGAGTGTAAACGTGACTTGTGATAACACCTTGCGCTAATGGGTAGTTAACAGTGAGAACACAAAGGTATCCAGTCATTGTGAAAGCCTCATTAAATCATTCTGCACTTCTCATACACAGGTGTGACAAAATATTACACATGATTAGATTGTAATTGCCATAATAATGACGAGTGTATATTAAGCATGTAGATGGAATTAACAGAAAATATTTATAAAAAGCACACTTTGTCTATAATTTTTTAAACTTAAGAGGAAATATTATGCGTAATACATTAATGATTGCAGCAGTAGCGTCAGGTCTAGCTCTTAGCGGTTGTGCTACTGATCCAAACACTGGACAACAACGCTTGAACAAAACTGCTATTGGTACATTGGCAGGTGCTTTAGGCGGCGGTGCAATTTCAAAAGCAACAGGTGGTGATAACACAGGTCGTGATGCCGCGATTGGCGCAGCTTTGGGTGCTGGTGTTGGTTACTACATGGAGCGTCAAGCCAAGCAGCTTGAGCAGCAAATGGCTGGTACGGGTGTAACCGTTACGCCAAATGCGAACGGTAATATTGACCTAGTAATGCCAGGCAACATCACGTTCTCATTTGATGATGCTTCTTTAAATCCATCATTTAGACCAACGCTTGATAAGCTTGCATCAACGCTAAATGAGTATAACCAAAACACGATAACGGTTGCTGGTCATACTGATAGCAAAGGTTCTGATGCTTATAACATGAAACTGTCACGCGATCGTGCTTACGCAGTAGCGAACTATTTAAGCGCACGCGGTGTGGCTTCTAGCCGTATCAATGTCGTCGCTTATGGTGAGTCTCGCCCAGTTGCTGATAACAGCAGCGAGTATGGTCGTCAGCAAAACCGCCGTGTTGAATTAACCATCAATGCGCCAAACAACGTACGTTAATTCATACGATGGTCTAGCTGTCATTATAGTGTTAAAAAAGGTCAGTGATAAACTGGCCTTTTTTTATGCCTGATATTTAGATTTCAAGTTGAAAATGATTTTAGGTATGAGAATTCCGTTAGTTTTAAATCAATATTAAAATATTTTTGGTGTTTCTATTTATAAGACAATCGTTAGCTAAATGGTTATATTAATATTAATTAAATATTGATAATGATTATCAATAACACTATAATTTACAAAGCTTTGTTATTGTGGCGATACTAGGGTAGGTTGTCAGTTCATTTGAGGCTTTTCTAAATGGACCAAAAATAGCTAAACTTTGTCTAATAGTGTCAAATTCTGGTCGATATTTTGATATTATGGGCGCTGTTTTTCTCATTTGACTGTCATTTATCTCATTTTTATCAGCATTATTTAAAATGAGGATATGCCCTAATGCTCTTTATTCAAAGCCCATTTTTCTTTTGCGATACTTTTTGAGGATATGTATGACGATTACCACAGTAACGAGCCGTAAGATTTTACCAACTACTTTAGCTGCTGCGCTTGCAGGGTTGTTAATGGTGTCGGGTTGTACCAAGCAAGCCAAGGAAGAAACGGACTCTACCGCCGATACGCAAACAGCGGTGCAAGACACAACCGCTGCAGATACGACGAAACTATCAGCGGTTGATCAAGCTTATACCGATAGACTTATGATCAGCTATGCCAACATGGCGCATGCGGCCTATAAAGATTCGCTAGATACTGCTAAAGCCCTGCAAACAGCAGTAGAGACATATGTGACAACACCAACCCAAGCAAACCTTGATGCGGCAAAAGTGGCGTATAAAGCCGCGCGCCAGCCGTATTCGCAAACTGAGATTTTCCGTTTTGATGAAGGCTTTGTGACAGCTAACGATAAACGAGTACTCGGTAGTATCGATGGTTGGGAAGGACAGGTAAATGCTTGGCCACTTGATGAGGCGCTGATTGATTACGTTAGTGATGGCTATGAAGGTGAATACAATAGCCAAGACAATATCATCAATAGCGATAGCATTACGGTCGGTAGTATCAAACAAGATACCAGTACTATCACTCCTGAGCTATTAGCAGAAATGAATGAGATTGGTGGCAGTGAAGCCAATGTGACGACCGGCTACCATGCGATTGAGTTTATGCTGTGGGGACAAGATAACAACGGCGTTGGCGAAGGTGCAGGCAATCGTCCAGTGACAGATTATGTGACTGAAGCGGGTCAATGTACCAGTGGTGAGACGGTCAATGAAGATGCTGGTATATGTGAGCGTCGTGGCGCGTTCTTAAAAGCAGCGACTCAATTACTGGTTGATGATTTGACTGCAATGGAAGCTGAGTGGCAGCCTGAGAGTGAGAATACCTTACGTAGCGACCTGATGGCTCGCAAATACGATAATGGTCTACGCCAGATCATGTATCAGATGGGCAGCCTAGCATTGGGTGAGCTTGCTTCTGAGCGTATACAGGTTGCGTTTGTAACGGGCTCTACCGAAGATGAGCACGAATGCTTCAGTGATTTGACCCATCTAAGCTATGCCAATAATGCCCGTGGTATCCAAAATGTCTTTAACGGCAACTATAAGACAGTCGCTGGTAAGAGCGTCGGTGGTTATGGTGTTAAAAACTATCTAGTCGATACCAACAATAAAGAAGCGGCTGATAAATTGGCGACTGACTTTGCTAAGGTAGAAGCCGCCTTTAATGTGATTGTTGAAAAAGGTGAAAAAGAAGGCATCAAAGTTGATCAAATGATTGCCACCGCTGGTCAAGTAAGTAAACAAGGTATTTCAGCTGAAGAGCAAAATACCCGTCGTAGCTGGATTGAAAATAGTATCACTAGTTTACAAGAACTGACAGCTGGTATCGAAAATGCGGCAAAAGCGGTCGGTATTGACAATTTAGATGCTGACGCAGGTTCGCAGTTTTAATTGCTCATTAATCTACTGGCTTAACAGCAAGCATAGCAGTGATTGACATAGCAGTGATCGATAATGCCTGACAAGTCGTTATAAGCTAATGAGAATTATTTTCATGGAAAAATAATTTAGGTATAATACACACGTTGTCGACTACCGTTGGCAGCGTGTTTTTTTACCATATTAAAATAGCCTGATAGGTCAGTACGTCATTACATTGCTGTACCTTATCGACTAGAAGTGAAACACTTTATAGCATGCGATTTTAATGGTTCTAGATTAGAACTAAGGTACTCTTTATGAACACCACGATGAACACCACAAATATCTTTAAAGCCAAAACCCCTGCCTCTTTTTATGCGCCTTTTATCAGTAAAACCACCCTGTTAAAGCCAACGCTTGGTATTCTATGTGTGCTATCCCTTAGTGCTTGTCAGCCGACGGACAGTGTGTCTGATGATATTTCTGAAAACGAAAAATCTGCCATTAATAATGCTGACAACCCAACGCTAACACCTGAACGCCTCCAAACCATCGAAACGCTCGCTGGCGTACCAATGCAGCAATTGGCAAGCTTTGATCCGCAAGAGGTCAAGCAAGGTGGTGATACTGGTATTAGTATTAGCAGCGCTGAGAGTTACTCTAAACCTTCATCAAACTTGACGGCCTCACGAAAAGGGCATTTCTTTATTGGTAATGCGTTTTTTCGGCAACCCTGGGTGATTGCCCCTGCCAGCACCGACAGCCGCGATGGTCTGGGCGCATTGTTCAATGTTGCTGCCTGTCAGTCGTGCCATGTCAAGGACGGTCGCGGTCATGCACCGATGACCAGTGATGACGATGCCGATAGCTTGCTTATTCGCCTTGCGATGCCAGCGACCACCGATGAGCAGCGTCAGCAACTGCAAAACTCACTTATCGAAAAAGTCGTTCATCCTATGTATGGTGGTCAGCTACAAGATCGAGGCATCCAAGGTGTGCCTGCTGAAGCCAGAATTGCAGTCCAGTGGACAGACAAGCCCGTTACTTTTGCAGATGGTCATATCGAAACATTGCGTGCGCCCACCTTTAATTTAACCAAACCGGGTTATGGTGCATTTGATGATGATTTGATGGTGTCGCCGCGAGTGGCTTTACCGATGATTGGGCTTGGATTACTTGAGCAAATACCGGATGAAGCGATTAAAAAACAAGCGGTTGATAATAAAAATAGTACGAATGGCGATATCAGTGGCAAGTTCAATTGGGTCATGGATCCACAGACTGGCAAGCATGCCCTTGGACGCTTTGGCTGGAAAGCTGGGCAAACTAAGCTGATTACTCAAAACCAAAGTGCTTTTAATGAAGACATGGGCTTGACCTCAAATATACGTCCTCATGAATCCTGTATGCCGACACAGACGGCTTGTATGAATGCGACGAATGGGGCTGATGAGCAAGGCAATGGTAGGCCGCCTGTTGAAGTCAATGATGAAGTGGCTAAGTTTGTGGAGTTTTATACACGCAATTTGGCAGTACCGCATCGGCGTGATGCTGACGATACGCTAGTGCTAGCGGGCAAAAAACGCTTTTATGATATAGGTTGCCAAAGTTGCCATACGCCAAGATATCAGTTGTCAAAAACCGACGATGACCATCTTGAGCAGCATGGACAAGTGATTTATCCTTATACGGATTTGCTATTACATGACATGGGTGATGATCTTGCCGATCGCACGATTGCTGGGAAATTACCCGCAAAAAATATCCAAGTTGAGTTTTTAGCTAATTCTTATGAATGGCGTACGCCTGCTTTATGGGGCATTGGTCTGGCACAAACGGTCGATCCACAAGCGACATTTTTGCATGATGGTCGCGCCCGTACGTTGATGGAAGCGGTGCTATGGCACGGCGGTGAAGCCCAAAAGCAACAGCAAAAAGTACTCAAACTTGACAAACAAGGTCGTTCTGAATTGAATGCGTTCTTACAGTCATTATAGAGATAATGTCATTTATCTATGCTAAATGACTGAGCAATAACTGAGAAAATAAGTAAGTGTTGATAAGGTTATCCGCCCAATCAAACACTAGAGACTAGAGCTTGTAAAGATTAGAATTTAAACCATTATTGATAATAATATTGAGAAATTTATGAAAATAAACCATGCTTTAGCGATGGCCTTATCGGCCTTAAGCGCAGGCTTGCTGATCAGCTGTGTTAAACCGGCTGATGACAATAAAGCGCCAGAAGTAGATAGCCAAAAAGTTGCGCAAGACAGTGCGGCATCTACCAGCGCTGCAGAAAAAGATAGTAGTGGAGATAAAATTACCGCTGTCGATATTAGTGCCGAGACCGAAAAGACCTATTTGACCCATGTGGCAAATGACATTGTCATTCCAGCCTATGCGGATGCCGCAAAACAGAGTGATTTATTGCATGATTTGGCACAAAAGCATTGTCAGCAAGCACCAGTCAGCGGTGATGAGCTGCAAGCACTGCGTGATCAATGGCTAGTGCTCGCACAAGCATGGGCAGGCGCTGAGATGATTAACTTTGGCCCAGCGACCGCCAGCATGAGTAATTTATATATCAATTACTATCCTGATGAGCGCGGTCTGGTACACAGTGGCGTTGCCGATCTAATCGCTGCCAATCCTAAGCTCACCGCCGAGCAATTGGCTAACGAGAGTGCCATCGTGCAAGGGGTGCCAGGATTAGAAGAAGCGCTATATGCCAATGACAGTCTGGATGCTGCTCAATGTGCTTATGTGATGAGTGCAAGCAGTGCTTTGAGCACACGCCTAAAAGATATTGAGAAAAACTGGCAGCAAAATGCCACTAATCTATTAGCCATTGATAAAACGGCTGACAGCGATCAAGGGTTGAATCAATGGTTTAATTCTTTACTCTCGTTGGTTGAGACCATGAAGTCTAATGCCATCGATCAACCGTTAGGCTTAACAGGAAAGGCAAAAGGTCATTTGCCAGCCGCTACCGCAGAGCAAAGCCGTGCCATTATCAATGCTAAATTGGCGACATTGAATGAAGTACTGACGGATCCCGTTTTGACCGCTATTTTGGGCAGCAATAATGAAAATGAAGTAGCGGATAATTTATCAACCGCGCTTGCTGATGCCACCACATTATTAGCGCAAATGCCAGAAGACTTAGGGACCGCCGATAAAGCCACTCAACAAGAGCTGTTTGATCACCTCACGACTATTACACGTATTATTAAGCGCCAATTAATTCCGACACTGGGTATCCGTGTCGGCTTTAACAGTACTGATGGCGATTAAAAAATGCACTCTATCGATACTAATACAGCAAATAAACTACCGCGGCAGCCAGAAGATAAGCAGTCTAATAATGAGCTGCTGGCAACATCAGCATTGACGATGCTTTCTGCTTTCATGGGGACAGCTGCGCTTGTCGGTATTCATCATCGTTATCGCAAGCAGCGTCAGCCTGATGCCCGCTTGCAGGATTATGTCGTAGGCATACGTTCGCAGTTGCAGTCGTTAACCTCTACACCAACACCCCAGCTAGCACGGTTTAGTTACGCTTGTCAGCAAGCCGCTACTGCATGGCAACACGCTTATCATTTATCGCTAGATGATAAGAATAATACCAACCATCATAGCGTCGCTGACTTTAGCACGGCACATACCACCACCGTACTGACGCGACCCGTTTGTTGGGTTAGCGGTGTCGCCTCTATGCCAAAAAATAGCGCATTAGCAAATGATGAGCAGCGTGCTGACAATAATTTTGGTGTGGTCGGTATCGACGCTAATCGACAAATTGTTTGGCAAACGACCATGCCTGAACGTGTTCACGATATTGTCGTTCAGCCCATCGCTGATATTAAAAATGCGTTTATCGATAGTAAAAATAGAGATGTCGTGGTGATGGGGCGTCGTCCGAGCGAAAAGTTTTGGGTGCTTGATACTGCGACAGGACAAGTAAAATTCGCCATTAACGCTGCAAACAACCGTCATTTTTATGGACACGCTTGTTATAGCTTAGATGGTAAGTTGCTGTATGTGACCGAGAATGACACCATAAGTTTGGATGGTAAAATCGGTATCTACGATGCTTACGATAATTATAAAAAAATAGCAGAGTATGACTCGTATGGTATCGGTCCGCATGAGCTGATTATGCATCCTGATGGCGAGACGTTGGTGATCGCTAACGGCGGTATCAAAACCGAGCAAGCGTCGCGTGAAGAGCTCAATTTAGACAGCATGTGTCCTTCATTGGTTTACATCAGCCGTCATAATGGTGCTTTACTTGAGCAGATTATGCCTGAGCACAATCAAATGAGCGTGCGTCACCTAGCCATGCATGACGATGGAACGGTGATGATAGGCATTCAATTCCAAGGTGAAAAACATATCAATGTGCCGTTAGTATTGACCCATAAGCGCGGTGATGCGGATTTTAAACCTCTTATTATGCCAAACGATCAATGGCAGCGCTTTCATCAGTATATCGCCAGTGTAGCGGTCGATAGTGCGCGTAACCTACTATGCGTGACCACACCTATTGGCGGTTGTGCAGCGATTTACGATTTAAATACTCGTACATTGATTGATGATGTTAGCCTGCCAGATTGTGCAGGTGCAGCAGTATTGTCTAATAATAATACTGAAAAAGCAGAAGATAATCATGAGCAATCAGCTTTCATCGTTAGTGATGGGCAAGGTCAATTGACCAGATTAACGGTCAATGATTTATCTATATCGAACTCAGATATCGTCACTACAAATCAAGCTATCGTTAAAGACAGTCAATGCCATATGATGTCCTTTGATAATCATCTGCAAGCGCTATGAGCATGAATGTGCCGCCAATATATCAGTCTCCCCTATTAGAAAAATCGATACAGCATTTGGCGCAAGCAGGTATTGAGCTACATCTCAGCAAAAAGCGGGTTAAAAATATCAATTTCCGCTTAAAGCCACATCAATTACTGGTATCTGTACCACTATTTATTAGCCCAGCCCAAGCTGCGCAGGCTGTGATGAAGCGCGTGTCATGGGCGATAGCAAACCACCCACAAGTATTAGAGCAGTATAAACGGCAAAAACTTCCTTTAGCGCAAGCTTTAACTGCTGATAGTACTTTGCTATTGTGGGGTAAAGAGCAACCGTTCACTTTAAACCATGATGAAAAACTTGCCTATTATCGGCAACATCTTTCTGAAGCGATACCTGCATTATTTGCAAAGTGGCAACCGATTGTCGGTGCGACAGCCAATGAGATACGCCTAAAAAAAATGCATACGCGCTGGGGTAGTTGTAACACGCGTGCGCGCCGAATTTGGTTATCTGTGTATCTGCCTGCTTATCCTATCGAATGCACCGAATACGTCATCGTCCATGAGCTGTGTCATTTACACCATGCCAATCATAGCCGCGCTTTTTGGCAAACGGTGGCAACCGCAATGCCTGATTATCAGCATTGGCATGATATGCTGGCAGGGAAGACGGGAAAATTAGATTAAATGATTTATCTAAATAATATCCATAATCTTAAGGCATGTCCTCATTTTCATCACTATCTTTAAAATGAGACACGCTCTAATAAGCCTGATATGATAAGACATAACGATATAAATCGTGTCGTTTAAATAATAATTTTGTCTACAGGGATGTCATATGGAAAACGTCAATCAAGCGGAGTTTTGGCAGCAGCGTTATGAGCAAGACAGTATCGGTTGGGATATGGGACAGGTATCGCCACCGCTCAAAGCCTATATTGACCAACTGCCCGAATCTGCCAAAGAGCAAGCGATTCTGGTGCCAGGTGCGGGCAATGCTTACGAAGTAGGTTATTTACATGAGCAAGGGTTTACCAATGTCACCTTGGTAGATTTTGCCTCCGCGCCGATTGCAGCATTTGCTGAGCGTTATCCTGACTTTCCAGTTGAGTATTTAATCTGTGCCGACTTTTTTGAGTTATCGCCTGAGCAGTATCAGTTTGATTGGGTGCTTGAGCAGACGTTTTTTTGTGCGATAAATCCATCACGCCGTGACGAGTATGTGCAGCAGATGGCAGCGTTACTGAAACCGAATGGTAAGCTGATTGGTTTGCTCTTTGATAAAGACTTTGGACGAGAAGAACCACCGTTTGGCGGCACAAAAGCTGAATATCAACGGCGTTTTGAGCAGCGTTTTGATATTGAAATCATGGAGCCAAGCTATAATTCACATCCTGCACGGCAGGGCAGTGAGCTGTTTATTAAGATGCGTGTAAAAGCGTAATTTCGTGCTCAATATTTTTTCTAGCCTGCTTCTCTAACCGTGCATAGTAATAATCTGTCAGATAAAGCGTTGGATGTGCCAGTAATGCTTTTAATACTGCCATGCGTCCGACGCGATACTCGTCATCTAAGACATGCGTATACTCTTGGCGTACAGCGTGAGCATAGTGTTCATACTCCGACCAAGATGACCCTAAAATACTTAAGTCCATATCTAGGAAATAAGCGGCATCGCTGTATTTTTCTCTCTCTTTAGTTTCGTTTGACCATTTGTCAATTTGATGACTAGCCGTCATCATAATCAATGCGTAGATATGTTGGCATTGCTCCGCACTTAAATAATCAGTTAATGACTCTACTGCATATTCTGCACTTTTAAGCTCGTTATCTGAGCGCGTCGGTTCATATATCACATCATGATACAACAGTGCTAACGCAATGATATGCGGCTCATGCAAATTATCCTTAACCTGATCGAACTGCCCAAACAACTGCTGAATATGCTGCAAGCTATGATAAACACGCTGCGGCTCGTTATATCGTATGGCGATATTTTGCCAAAGTATGCTCACTTGTTCTAGCGTGATATGGCTACTTATAGCGGATAAATGCCACGTGAAAATCGTACCAAGCTCAGTATTTAGTTGCGACAAATCGTCCATCGTTAACCTTCATTTGATAACTGCTGGCAATTTACAACCAACAGATTATTCTTTATTAGCAGCATCTTCAAAGGCTTGCTTAAACACTTTACCCAATAAATTGACATCATCGACGCGGGCGTAGTTCAAACGGGTGACAAAGGCAATATGACGATGCGGCCCTTTCTCAGCGAGTGGTATCGCGACGGCATTTTGGTTCTGCAGATGCAGCTGGTCGAGCGCCATTTCTGGCACCAATGTCGTCCCCATATTGGCAAGTGCCATTTGAATCAGGGTGTTTAGACTGGCATCTGAAAAGCTTGATTTCATCTGTGCACGGTCAAAATGACAGACAGAAAGGGTTTGATCGGTCAAGCAATGCCCTTCGCCGAGCAGCATAAGATTGGCGGTAGCCAGCTCATCCGCGTTGATGGTTTCAAGCTTGGCATGCACATCATCTTTTGGGAATACGGCAAAGAAATCCTCGCTCCAAAACTCAAAGCTGTGCAAACCATCGACCGCATAAGGCAGCGCAATAATAGCCGTATCAATATGACCGTAACGCACTTGCTCTAGCAAACGCTCCGTTTGTTGCTCAACGATGGTCATACGAAATTCTGGATAATTGGCTCGCAGGGCAGGTAAGACTTTTGGCAACAGATAAGGCGCAATCGTTGGAATGATACCGACAGTCATCGGATATGCCAGCGGCGATTGATGGCTATGGGCGCGTGTGGTCAAATCATTGACTTCAGAAAAAACTCGCTGCGCCCGCGTTAAAATGTCTTCACCGATAGGGGTAATCAATACTTGCTTATTATTACGCTCAAAAATCTGCGTATCCAGTTGCTTTTCTAACTCGGCGATACCCAAGCTCAGTGCCGATTGCGAGATATTACAGTCTTCTGCTGCACGTTTGAAGTGACGGTGTTTGGCCACTGCTAAAGCAAACTCAAGTTGACGTAAAGTAATCATAAAACCTCTCTATTAATGGGTTTTTAACGCGATATATTAGGCTGATTCATTTGGTGTACCAATTCGATATCCAAACTCGATGTCATCTTAAAGTAACCTAACGGCTGTATAGTGACTGACGCATGCTCTATAGTGGCTGATGCATAATGCACTGATGATAAAAAGTAGAGAGAATAGTTTAACAAGTTTAATAAAACAAAACATCACATTAAAAACTTTTAACTGGATTAACGATAGAATTCGCGTATAGTTTGTCAGGTAGCCCAAAGCAGTAAAGGCTTAATAGAAACAATCATACCAAGAAATTTTAATCAACTTAACTATCAATCAACTATAAAGGAGCCAATCATGGCGTCTATTATCAATCAAGAAATCCCAGAATTTTCAGCTGATGCGTACGTTAATGGTGAATTCAAAACCATCACTTCTGAAGATGTAAAAGGCAACTGGGCAATCTTTTTATTCTACCCAGCTGACTTTACCTTTGTTTGCCCAACTGAACTTGAAGACATGGCGGCTCATTACGACGAGCTTAAAGGTTTGGGCGTAGAAGTATACTCAGTATCTACTGATACTCATTTCACGCATAAAGCATGGCATGATTCTTCAGAAGCGATCGGTAAAGTACAATACCCAATGATCGGTGATCCTACTGGCCGTATCACTCGTGGCTTTAACGTCATGATCGAAGAAGCAGGTTTGGCTGAACGCGGTACATTCCTAGTTGATCCAGACGGCTTGATTCAAGTTGCTGAGATTCATGCTGGTGGTATTGGCCGTAGTGCAAAAGACATGCTACGTAAAGTGAAAGCAGCTCAATATGTTCGTGAAAACGATGGCGAAGTTTGCCCAGCCGCTTGGGAAGCTGGTCAAGAAACGCTAAAACCAAGTCTTGATCTTGTTGGTAAAATCTAACTCTTGATTTAACGAACTGGCTCAATACTTTAGATATTTGTAGTGCTGTATATCCTACTTTGAGTTAAATCAGCATTATAAATGAAGACCCCATCAGCATAAGTTGATGGGGTCTTTTTATGTCATTTATCAATAAGTGTTTTTATTCATGCATCGTGATAATAAGTGAAGCGCTAAGCATGAGATTGTAGTTTATTTTTATCAATTATCTTATAAATCTCATCTTTTAAATGCAGTTTTCGTCGTTTCATCAGTTCAATTTCTTCATCGCGACTGGTGTGTGTCACCAAGTTTTTATCCAACTGATTAATCTGCTGATCTAGCTGGGTATGCTCATCAAAGATCGTCGCAAAATGACTGTCTTTTAGCTTAAGCTCAGCAATAATGTCTTTGTTATCTTGCCATGTATCAGTCTTTCTCATGTTGTCATCCTTGTTATGAAGCGCAAGTTTGCAGTAAGCATCCGCGCATGGTCGTAAGATTGTTTTGATGAATTGCTATGATTTTGAGACTTGATTTTATTAAGCCAAAACACTATTTAGCTCAATATGGATAAGACCTAATAGTAGCAGAAAGCTTCTTTGATAAACTTGCATAAAAGACAATCTGCAACGAGGGAAATAAGAGTTTTTCTTATTAACTTCATTTGATTGTAGCGAAAAAATAGCCTTGTTACCATGAGAATAATCCACATATAGATTAATATTTAATTATAAATGATAATTAATGATTGGTTTTATAAAACGTAAGGTTTGAGTTTCTCAGCTTGCCGAAACCCTCAGAACCTATGATAATAGAGACATCAAAGGGCATAAACTTATGGCCTATAATATTTTAGATAAAATTATTAATACCAAATAGTCTATATTTGAACGAGCAACATGACAGTTGCCGTTACATATCCAGTAATGATGAGGAACAAACATGATAGATAAAAGTTTATTAGATGCCATCAAAAGTTACAGCGAAAAAATGACTCGTCCAATTACCTTTGTATTGGGTAGTGGCGAACATAGCAAGCGTGCTGAGTTGATTGATTTTTTGACTAAAATCGCTGGCACCACAGATAAAATCAATTTTGATGCAACAGCAACTGATGATAGCTTACCAAGTCCAATTAGCTTTAAAGTGGTCAGTCATGTCGATGGTGCATTGACTGATACGGGTATCGTCTTTAGTGGTATCCCCGGTGGTCATGAGTTTACTTCGCTGATTTTGGCTATTTTGCAAGCCGGTGGTCATACGCTAAAATTGGATGCAAGTATTCAAAAGCTGATTAAGCGTTTTAATAAGCCACTACAGTTTCAAACTTACGTGTCGCTATCTTGCCACAGTTGCCCAGAAGTGGTACAAGCGCTCAACCAGTTTGCACTATTGAACGATGGTATTAGCAACGAGATGATTGATGGTGCTCTATTCCAAGAGCAGGTTGATGCTAATAACATCCAAGGTGTACCAGCGGTATTCTTAAATGGTAAACCGTTTGCCAATGGTCTCATCGACACGGCCAAATTGATTGGAAAGTTGCAAGAGCAATTTCCTGACTTGTTAGCAGAAGCTGATGACGATGCTGAGCAGTTAGAGCAGCAAGATGTGACGATTATTGGTGCAGGTCCAGCTGGCGTTGCCGCTGCGATTTATACCGCTCGTAAAGGCTTAAAAGTGACGATGGTTGCTGATCGTATCGGCGGACAGGTGAAAGACACGCAGGATATCGAAAACTTAATTTCTGTGCCTTTAACCACGGGTACTGAGCTATCAGCGAACTTTGAAAAACATTTACGCGAATACGATATTACTTTAAAAGAGCACGTCAGTGTCAAAGAAATCAGTGAGACAGAAGATGAAAACTATCGCATTCATCTAAACACGGGTGAGACGTTTGAGACACGCAGTATTATCTTAGCGACGGGTGCTCAGTGGCGTAAGCTTGGTGTTCCGGGTGAAGAAGAGAACATCGGTAAAGGCGTGGCTTTCTGTGCTCACTGTGATGGCCCATTCTTCAAGGGTAAAGACATTGCTGTCGTTGGTGGTGGTAACTCTGGTATCGAAGCGGCATTAGATCTTGCTGGTATCGTGAAGCATGTGACTGTGCTTGAGTTCGCGGATGATTTAAAAGCGGATCAGGTATTGATTAACAAAGCCAAAGAAAAAGCCAATATCGAATTTATCACTGGCGCAGCGACGCAAGAAATTAAAGCGACTGATGGTAAAGTGACTTCGATCGTGTATCAAGATCGCAGTACAGGTGATACTCATGAGCGTGACTTGGCAGGGGTGTTTGTACAGATTGGTCTAGTACCGAACTCTGCGTTTGTCAAAGGCTTTGTTGATTTGAACCGTTTTGGCGAGATTGAGATTGATGAACGCTGCCGTACGGATCGCAAAGGTATCTTTGCTTGTGGTGATGTAACTACTGTGCCATTTAAGCAAATTAATATTGCGATGGGTGAAGGTAGCAAAGCGGCATTATCAGCGTTTGAATACTTGGTTATGCAGTAAGTTATTTCACGCTAAATTTATTCTAACAAGCCACCTCTTTTGAGGTGGTTTTTTATGGGTGCTGATATACTACTTGTAAAAATTTATCAATTAACTTATGTTCGTTAATATTTTATGAGAACATTAATAGTGAAAAATAAATATGCAATTCGCAAAAATAATCATTGGGTTAAATGTCTGCTTTTTATATCGTTTATATTTAGTGTAACCAATGCTTATGCAGGGCAAACCGTCAATGAGATTCTGAATGAATACTATCCCATCTATAATGAGACAAAGCAGTGTCAAGGTATTATGGCTAATAACGGTTCATCATCTGGCGAAGAAACACCGCATCAAAGCGGATATTGCATTGAGATTGATAGACAACTGGAGGTACGAACCAAGCAAGGTAAACGGTTATACATATCAGTCATTGGTGACGTCGCTTTTCATGAAAATGGTGCTGCGGCATATAGTTCTCACGCTGATACTGGTCTAGTGGGTATGTTCGTTTTAAAGCCACAAGGTTCCGGTTGGGAGGTGGAATACGCTAATCCAGTGATGAATGCAGGCGCTTCTGGTGCAGGACTAAAAGACTGGAAGCTGATACAAGTTGCCCCTGATATTTGGGGATTTATTAATATTCATAGTGATTCGCACTACATTCAATCTTTTTCTGAATACGTATTAATGACACCAGACCCTAAGTCAAAAAAAGTGATATATAGTCATATAGCTGCGAAAGCAACTACAGAAAACAATCCTATAGCACTATCTGGCTGTAGTAAAGATAGAAAGGTAGAATATTGCACATTATTGAAAGCCAAGCTCAATATCGATAAAACGACGCTGATAAATGGTTTTTACCCGCTAGAAATTACAATAAATGGTCATAAGTATAACTATGATGCCTCAAAAAAGAATACCTATAATAATCAGGTCTATAAAATAAAATACGAGCCAAAAAAAGGGTATCAAGTAACTAAAGATTATCCACTACAATAATTTTGTTTAGAGTTATTTAATTATTCAATTGAGGTATGTCTGATGCACGCCAAATTATATGGATCAATACTCATGTTAAGGTTATGTCTTAGTTTTGGACTATTAGGATTTGCCACCAATACCTCTGCTGCTGATAGCGTGATGGATATCCTCAAGCCATACTATCCGATTTATAATGAAGCATTAGGGTGTCATGGTGCGATTGCCCCTTCTGGTTCCGTAAGTGGTTTAACTAGAGAACCTTATATGACCGGCTATTGCATCGATATTGATCGGCAAAAAGTCATAGAGACGGATAAAGGTAAACGCTTATATATATTAATTACAGGCGATGTTAGCTTTGATGAAGATGGTAAAGAAGTTTTACGCGGTCATGGCGCTAGTGGTTTAGTCGGTATGTTTGTTTTAAAGCCTAAAGGTGAAGGTTGGCAAGTTGAGTCGGCCAATCCTTATATGAATGCAGGTAGTTGGGGGCTTGGTTTAGGCGGTTGGGGTTTAGAACAGTTTGCACCAAATACGTGGGGCTTTATGAATGAGCATGGTGATACGCATCAAGGTTACACGAGTACCAGCTTTGTGATATTGACGCCAAATGGTCGCGGTATAATGGAGAACTGGATTGGCGCAGGTTTTGATAGTGATGGTTCAGACAGTTGCGGTGGTAAGGGGCAGCGTCTGTGTAATGATAGGAGTGCTGATTTAGAAATTGATACCAGTAAAACGGTAAACGGGTTTTACCCTCTAAAGCTAACTGTGAATGGATATAATCAGGGTAAAACCTATAAAAATAGTATCTTTTCCATCAACTACCAAAAAAAAAGGCTATATAGAGCCTAATGAATATCCTTTAAAAGATAATTATTAAGCTCGTTTTCAATGATTCATTTTTGGTCAGCCAACACCCCAACCACCGAAAGTATCTCACCTGCTTCATCTTCTTTAATTACGCGAGTTTCTTCAAGTGCTGCCTCTCGCCAAGCCTGTAGATGAGGATTGTTTAACATCGTCTCACAATACTGTTTGGTCGTTGATTTCAACACTATGCCAGAGGCATCGGCATACGTTTGCAAACGTAGAATAACTGGTGCGAAAAAAGCATCAGCAGCCGTAAATGAGCCAAACAAGTAGCCGTCTTTTGAGCGCTCTTTCAGGCAATTTTCGAATATTGTTTCTATACGCGCGATATCATTTAAGCAGGCATTGCTAGGTTGTATTTTTGCTTTAGCTCGAATGTTCATCGGCATCTCACTACGAATGCCCATGAACCCTGAGTGCATCTCAGCGATGATGCTTTGGCAATAAGCGCTATTTATTCTGTTGCTAGTATTGGTCTCAGCGTCAGACTTCTTCAATCCTGTCCAAAGATCTAATTCTGTCAAATAATCATTGGCGTGAATGGCTATCGCTAAAGTATCCCATACCGTAACTTTTTCATCACCTTCACCATAGACCAAAACTGGCACTTTGCCTGTTGGCGCATGCTCATTGAGAATGGGTGTCGCGGATGGATGAAACAGCTCAATCAATTGCTCGTCGAAGTCAATATTGAAAGCTTTGAGCAATAGCCAAGCTCGTAATGACCATGACGAATAGTTTTTATTGCCGATGATGAGTAGCGGTTTTTGCATCATAAAATCCTATTGAGCTGTATAAGTAGTATTTTATTATGTGCTCAATATTAAAAATTGACCAGTCTATAGTTCAGTAATTCCAATAAAAAACGCCTATCCAAAATTTGGATGGGCGTTTTTTCAGCAGTAGCGATTATATTTAAATCACTATCAATCGTCTAATAAATCCATACGCTTTGCCGCTTCATAAATACCTGTTGAGCGGTTGCCAGTACGGCAAAAGATCAGCATTGGCTGTTCAGCTTGATTAAAGAAATCAGCAAATTCTTCGACATGGTTTTGATTAAGCTCACTACCAGCGAAAGACACTTCTTTATAAGCAAGACCTGCTTTTTTAGCAGCAGCTTCAATCTCGGCGCTAGTCGGCTGGTTTAGTTCTTCACCATCTGGACGGTTGTTAATAATGGTTTTAAAACCATTTTCAGCAATCATAGGTACTTGATCAGGGGTAATTTGTCCGGTAATACTAATTTGATGGCTCATAAGAGCTCCTTTTTATTTTTTAGCGTAAAAACGAAACTTTTGCGCTTGGATTAAAATATTTCAATAAGGTATAGCGGTTTTTACAACAAACCTTGCATCAATGCGCTTTGATACAACAATTTAGCACGTGCACCTGTCCCGCAAAACATCAATATCGGTTTAGGCATCGAGCGATAAAACGCCGCAAATTGCTCGACAGTCGCCATGCTCAAGCGCTCATCATCAAAGGGTAAATGATGATAAGTAAGGTTGGCTTTTGCCGTCGCACTGGTAAAGTCGCCGCTATTGGGCTGCGTTTCTGTCTCGGCATCAGGACGAATATTGAGCACGGAGCGGTAGCCAAGCTCAGCAATCTTGGTGCATTGGCTTGGATAAATTTGCTTATAAATGGTTAAATTATCGGTCATAAGTAGCTTCGGTCGCGTATATTAAAAGACGTTTGGATGTATAGTATTGTAGCTAAGCGCCATTTTATAAAGGCTGTGCTTTAGGTATCTCTTCTAAAGGCTGTATTTTTTAGGGGCTTATACCAATTTAGCATAACACAGCTTTTATCATATCTATATTTTGTCACAGCATAATAATAATTATGCTTGATTGAGCAACATATGTCTCACAGACCGATTAGATAGCTTTTAGCGCATTTACCGCATCCATCGTGCTTAAATAAACTTGACCTGAGAGGGTGGTAATGACTGGAGTATGCTCGATGATGTCCATTACTGGCCCTTTAATAAAGCTAAAGTTTAAATGTTTGTTTTGGTTCAACAGCTCTTGATTAAGACTGATAAGCATCTCTTGTCCGGTCAAGTCAATGTGATTGACCGCTGACATAATAAGAATAATCTCATGCGCTTCTGGATATTGCTGAGTGGCTTGTATGACCCTGCGATGGACGGATTCACTGTTGCCAAAAAATAAGCTCTCATCGATACGCAGCATCAATAAATTGCTAAAGGTCACCACATCGTGACGGTTTATATTGCGAAAATGCCCTGTGCCAGCTAGCTGACCAACAACGGCGACGTGCGGTTTACTCGATTGCCAAATGAGGCTAGCAAACGACACCATCAAACCAATCACCAAGCCAGTATTTAATCCAAATATCAGCACACCAACGAATGCCGCCAAAAAGCTGGCCGCATCTAGGCGGTCGCGTTGCCATGCCGACTTCAAGGTTGCCATATCAATGAGACCGATGATCGATGCCATGATGGTTGCACCCAATAAAGCGTAGGGCAGTGGTGCGAGTACATTGCCAAAAGCGATTAAAGCAGCAATCATGACCAGCACAGTTACTAAACTTGCCACTGGTGTTTTGGCCCCTGAGTCGGCATTGATAGCGGTGCGCGAAAAGCCGCCAGCGACGGTAAAGCTTTGAAAAAAGCCACCTGCCATATTGGCAAGCCCCAGTCCAGTCAGCTCGCTATTGGCGTTAAAAGCCTCACCGCGCAGGCGTGCATAGTTGCTGGCGACGGAGCTGCTAGAGACAAAGATAATCAATGCCATCAAACCTGCACTAGGTAATAGATTCAGTGCTTCATCGAAGTCTGGTACATAGGGCAGGGTAAAGGTTGGTAAGCCTTGTGGAATATTCCCAATCGTGGCCACGCCGTTCGTTGTCCAGTTTAAGCTTATGCTCAAAACAATCGCAATACCGAGCAAAATAAGCGGAAACAGTCGCTCAGCCCATTTGGCATAAGACGCTGATAACCAAGATTTCCATAGCCATTTGCTACCGTAGCGATTGGCCACCAACAGTGCAAAAGCAATGACGCCAATAACTAAGGTTAGCGGATGTAGCTGGCGTGCATACATTTGCATACTTGATAGATAACCGATTAAGTTATTTCCCGCAATAGGAATCGCGGTCAGATATTTAAGCTGACTGATAAAAATTAATACGGCTGCACCACTGATAAAGCCTGCTGAAACGCCGCGACTGATAAACTGCATAATCCAGCCAAGCTTGAGCCGCCCTGCTAGCCATAACATTGTACCAACCATCAATGACAGCAAACTTGCCATCAATATATACTGCTGAGAGCCCTCTGTAGCATAAGGATGTAGGCTGCTGGCTGTCATAATCGCTGTAATAGCGACAGGCCCTACTGCTTGCACATTACTCGAGCCTATCCATGCATAGACCAGCACGGGAACGATGGCCGCGTAGAGTCCATAGACGGGTGGTAATCCTGCCAATACCGCATAACCTAAGCTTTGCGGAATGACGAGCACCCCAACCACCAACCCAGCAACAACGTCAGTTGGCAAGGCAGACAGCTGGTACTGACGCAACCAAGCAGGAATCAGACGAGCGGCGATAGAAGGCATAGCAATATGTCATCACAATATATAGTCAATCCTATATAAATCAGATCCGGTGTCAGGCTCGCTTAGTCTACTATTGGTAGTACTTTCGCTCGCCTTCCTAGTATCTAAACTATATTGAACCGACTATAGTAGAAAAAATTGAATAAAAGAAAAGGTTAAATACAGCCAAGCGCTAAATTCATAAAGCTATGCTGAAAAATGATGCTAACAAGTGATGCTAAAAACTCAAGCCAACAAACTAGCTGTCAGTTTTGGCACAAAAGCGTTCATACAACAAATGTAACACCGCCAAGGCATCGTCGCTGGCAATACTATAATAAATTTGCTTGCCTTCGCGGCGGGTCGTCACCAGCGCATCTTTGCGTAAAATACCAAGCTGCTGTGACAAGCTTGGCTGACCAACACCGACTAAGCTTTCAAGCTCGCTGACGCAATATTCTCCTTGAGTCAACTGACATAAGAGTAATAAGCGATCCGGATGTGAAAGCGACTTTAATAGTTGGCTGGCTTGCATGGACGCTTGCTGCATTTGCTCAGCAAGGTCTTTAGGTGCAAAGTCTGCTACGCTAGATGACGCATCATCAATGCTAGTAGTCGAGGTGCTCAATGCTGAAGTAGAAGTAGTCAGAGCAAGCTCCTTATATAAGACATAATAAAAAATTTAGGATTAATAGCTAAGATAAGATTAATTATCAATGATATTGCCACGGATAGCAAGTTATCATTATTTACATTATATAAATTGATAAAATGTTAAATCGTTGCTATATTGGCATGCATCGTTGATAAATATGTGGCGGTCAATACGATAAGCTGAAGCCGGTGCATATTATACTGAACAATTTATCAAAAAATAAAATATTCATCTAAAAGCAAAGAGGTAGCCATGCAAGTTCATTCATTCTTACATAGCGACACAGAAACTTATACTCACGTACTCGCGGACGTTCAACAACAAGTCTGTGCCATCATCGATCCCGTATTGGATTTTGATGCTAAGTCAGGGCGTACTAGTACTACTAGCGTCGATGAAGTGATTGAGTTCGTCCGCGAGCATGGTTGGGAGCTGGTTTACATCATAGAGACTCATGCGCATGCCGACCATATATCCGCCGCGATACATGTCAAAGACACACTTGGCGGGCAGTTGGTAATCGGTCAACATATCACCGAAGTGCAAAAAGTATTTAAGCAAATATTCAACTTTGATACCAGTTTTCGCACCGATGCCAGCCAGTTCGATATTCTAACGGATGAGGGCGATATTTTGGCGCTTGGCAATATTACTATTACGGTCATGTATGTACCAGGTCATACGCCCGCAGATATGGCCTATATTGCTACTGATGATGAAAAGACCGTAGTCTTTGTTGGTGATACTTTATTTGCTCCTGATGTCGGGACGGCTCGCTGTGACTTTCCAGGTGGGGATGCCAAGACGCTGTACCACTCAATCAAGAAGCTCCTTGCGCTCCCTGAAGATACGATAATATATCTGTGCCATGATTATCCAAGCAAGGGTCGCCAGCACTGTCCAACCACGACTGTCGCTGCACAAAAACTGGGCAATATTCATGTCAAAGATGGCATCAATGAAGCAGAGTTTGTGCAAATGCGTGAGCGCCGCGATGCCACTCTTGATATGCCGCGTCTCATTATTCCATCGGTACAAGTAAACATCGATGCAGGTCATTTCCCAGAGCCAGAAGACAATGGTACCCGTTATCTAAAAGTACCGATTAATGTACTTGGGCAATAAGACAGATATCAGGATAAGTAGACATCAGAAGAAGCAAACATTATAAACATGCATCACGTTACGTAAGCACAATACGAGTATAAGCAAGCCATCATAATGCTAGTCTTTACCGTAAACACATGGCTATATTACCCCTCTACCATTAAGCCTTCACACTTAAGGATTGAACCATGGAAATTAATATCGGCAGTACTGAGCGTTTACTACGTATTATCGCGGGTGTCGTGATTATCGGCTTGGGTTTGTATTTTCAAAGCTGGTGGGGCGTGATTGGCTTAGTGCCTTTACTCACAGGACTCTTCCGCTTTTGTCCTTTGTATAAAATGCTTGGGATGAATACCTGCAAGCGTTAAACAGTCGCTAAATTTATTGTCATAAATACATAATCAGGCATGGGTATTGGATACTTTGATTGACCAATACCCATGCTACTTGCATAGGAGTCTTATAATGAGTGAGCAAAACTCTCATCTGGTCTGCCCACATTGTCAGGCAACCAACCGCATACCAGCAGCCAAACTTAGTGCTGCGCCAAATTGCGGCAAATGTGGTCAGCCGTTATTAACGGGGAGTCCTCATGAACTAAACGCTCAAACGGTTCGTAAAGTCATTCAAAAAAATGAGGTCTTGACCATCGTTGATTTTTGGGCGAGTTGGTGTCAGCCGTGTCTCATGATGGCACCGCAGTTCAAAGCCGCAGCGGCTCAACTGCCACAAGTAGTCTTTGCCAAAATACAAACCGATAAATATGAGCAAGCGGCGGCACCTTATAATATTCGCAGTTTGCCAACCATGGTGGCTTTTAAAAATGGTAGAGAGATAGCACGGCAGTCAGGTGCTTTACCTAGCGATCAAATTGTTCAGTGGGTACAAAGCTTACGTTCTTGAGTTTTAACGAATTATGATTATGAAAAAAGCCAGTATGCTTATTGCATGCTGGCTTTTTTCATAATAAATACTATCTAAAGTCATCGAAGAGTTGAGCAGTTAAACCTCACTTATCAAACTTAACTTATTAAATGTAATCTATTAAACATAACCTATCACGCATTACTCGCCATAAATCTTAACACCATTGGCAAAGCTACAACGCTGAATGCGGGCGGATTGAATGATGGCATCACGCTCGCCATAGAGCCGTGATAATTTTGCATCGCGCGCCTTGGTATTGTTGCTTTTGCCCACGCCAAAACTGATATTAGGGGAGATGCCCCAACGTCCCGCAGAAACCCCAACCCCGACACCTGAGGCGGATAAAGTTGATTGCTCATTGCGCGCCGCGTCGACATAGCGATTGACGCGGGCATATTCTTGACTAAGGGCTTGGCAATCGTAACTTTGATACGTGCTTGGCGGCACATATTGTGGCGTGACATTGCCCGTCGAGGCACAGCCTGAGAGACCAAAAATGCCAGCTGTCGCCAGTAGTGTCGCTGCAGTAAGAGTTTTCATAGTGGCTCCATTAGGCTAGGTTGAGGCGATTGTATTTATGTAAGATAGCAAAAATAATGGGATTAAGATATTGAAAATATAGCACTTATTAAATATTTTCAATACTAGTAATATAAGTATTTGTGCAATAAAAATGTCATATGTTTATTAAAATAAGTTACCAGGTTTAGCAAAGGCTAGTACCACAATGCCCACATACGCCGCTCCAGCAATAAGAATACCGGTCTTTCTTTGGCTAGATGTGGCGTTATTATTAAACGCTTTAATACTGGCACTGATAGCCGCAACGAGTAAGATTACTTTTGCAAATACCCATTGTATGGGTGCATTGGCACTCATCAGCTGCATTAGCATGACTGCCCCTGACACAATAATGAGGGCATAGAGAATGTGCGAAGAGATTTTAACCACGCGTGGCGCTTGCTTGTTTGAGCTTAATACCAAATAGCTCTGATATAAAAACAGGGCAATGAGCAATACAGCCATGAGCATGTGTAGATGTTTCATGAGATATTATTTCCTTTAAAGGTGCAGTTTCAGCGCTTACTGGTTACATATAATTATGGTATGGAAAACACTATCTTCGCAATAGTTCGTTATTAGCCCTTGTTTTGTCCAGCACATAACGGACTATCAGGGCTTTGACCTTGCCATTCTACTGGGGTATAAGCATGAATCGCTAAAGCATGGATTTGACCGCCTTGCGAGGTTAATAAGGAGTTTGCCAGTCCATATACAAGCTGATGGCGTGCGACCAATCTTTTGGCTTCAAAAGCATCACTAACAATCGTAAGCTTAAAATGGCTTTCTTTACCATCAAAATAACCAGAATGATTCATTGACTCATTCAACAATTCTATATGTTGCGGCTGCAACGCTTGTAGCTCAGCATTGAGGGCATCAGCGGTCGGTGTTTTACTCATAATGATCTTTCCATATATTTTGCCTAATAGTACTTGGCGGTATCATACTTAGCAATTTGTGAATTGCAAATAATGCCCATTATAGCAAACGCTATTAGCGGTAAAGTCTGCTATTAAGTGGCATGTGCCTGTAAGCGATTAAACTTTTGAGCTATCCTGCTTTTAAAAAATATAGCAATGAAAGATATTCTTTTTAACATACTGTCTTTAATGACGATACATAATAGCTGGTCATGGCAAGTAGCGGTATCTGTTAGCTATCAGCATAAAAAAGCAGAGCACAATTGATAGCCTGTACTCTGCTTTTATAAGTAACAATCATTATAAGTAACAGCCATTTACTCAAAGCATGAAATCTAACAATCTCGTTAGCGGCGCGCTTTTTGATAAAGCGGCATCACTTTAGGCATTAACGATTGCAATTGAGCAATACGATTGCTGCTGGTCGGGTGAGTGCTTAAGAACTGTGGTGGCTCACCTTGGCTTGCGCTTTGCATTTTCTGCCATAAGGTAACCGCTGCTTGCGGATTATAGCCAGCACGTGCCATTAACTCTAAACCAATTTGATCGGCTTCAGCTTCTTGTGTGCGACTGTGCGGACGGCTCAGTCCCAAATCCCCAGCAACGTTTGCTAGTTCAGCTTGACCTTGCGACAGTCCAAAGATGCTGGCCGCTACACCGATACCAGTCTGCGTGGCATATTGGCGTGAGAGACGTTCACGTGAGTGCTCACGCAGCGCATGTGACATCTCATGACCCATAATAGCCGCAATCTCGTCATCGGTGAGATTCAGGCGGTCAATGATACCCGAGTAAAACATGATTTTGCCACCCGGCACCACAAAGGCATTCAGCTCATTAGATTTGATCGTATGCACTTCCCATTGCCATTTCGCCGCATCTGGACGGTAGACGCCGACCTGACCGACCAAACGATTAGCGATGTTCTTTAAGCGATTAAGCTGAGCCTTATTGGTATCTAACACGCCGCGCGCTTTTGCTTCTTGCAACGTTTTGGCATAACTCTGTGCAGACAGCTGCAAAACTTGCTCACTAGAAACCAGTAATAGCTGCTGACGGTCAACGCCAACGGCCCCAGTACTGGTGGTGCTGGTACAGCCTGTCAGGGCTAGTGCCGACAATGAAGCGGCCATCACGGTGCTGGTCAGTAATTTTTTCATAATAAACATCCTCGCTGTAAATGATAAAAAGTAAAATAGAACAAAGTGGCGGTTAATAACAAAGCGGTTGTCGTTAAAGTGATTATCGTTGAAACAATTGTCGTTCAAATGACTCGTATTAAATTTTTTTGTGGAATAAAGAGTTAAAGCAGCAAGTAAGGCAATTTTTTATTAATGTTCTACCTATGCTTGCCACGCGACCTCAACAGTAAAATTTTACCCGAACTGTCATTAGGCATAAGTATAATAATGTTACTAAGGCAAAACCAATGCAGGAAAAGTAACAATACAGCGTAGGATTGTAAGTGAGAGGGACGTTTACACCAACAAATCTATTTTTCGCGACTAACGTCTATAAACTTGATAGGCGGCATAAATCTCAGTCAAAAAATAGTCTCATAGGCAATGAGATACTACCTACAAGGATAGAGCTTTAGATTTCTAACATTATTGTGAAAAATAACTGATATTATTTTAAATAAATAATTATCGATAAATCAATTATTTATGATAATTACATCAATAAATAGCGAGTTAAAGACATAATATTGGAAATAAACGTTAAAAATAAGGTTGACAGTACTAGAATATCTGATAGAATAGCCAGCCTATCGAGACGGAGTTGTTTTTAACAACACTACAATTCGATATTCAGCGGGAATAGCTCAGTGGTAGAGCATAACCTTGCCAAGGTTGGGGTCGAGAGTTCGAATCTCTTTTCCCGCTCCAAATATGGCTTGAAAAAGCATCAAAGCCTCACTTTATCGTGAGGCTTTTTTTTGTCCTAATTTTAAGGGTTGTCATTGTTTCTTGAGAATATTTCGATGACATTCTAAGTTACTATCGACGGAATTCACGACATAGATTACTAAAAGTTGTAGCGTCAAAACTAAGTTACAAAAGGTGGTCAATTTGACACATTAGGCTCAGTTCAATCATGCATAATTATATAGATCGTTTAAACGAATATAACAACAAATAATCCATCTATAAACATGATGATAATAAGGAATAATTATGCAAGAATTCAAACATAGAGCATTTAATGAATTGTTTGATCTGTCAGGAAAAACCGCAATTGTGACGGGTGGTGCAAATGGTATTGGTAAAGCAACGGCGTTACGTCTAGCACAAGCTGGGGCAAATATCGCTATCGCTGATTTAAAACTAGAAGATGCAAAGGCTGCGGTCAAGGATATCGAAGTGTATGGTGTCAAAGGCTTGGCAGTCGAATGTAATATCTTGAAAGATGAAGATTTGGTCGCTATGGTAGACAAGGTAGTCGCTGAATTTGGCACGGTCAATATTTTAATCAATAATGCTGGTGGCGGCGGCGGTGGTCGTGAAAACCCAGCCACAGCATCGGTCGATGATATTCGCCGTGATTTTGAGTTGAATGTTTTTAGTGGCTGGCGCTTGTCTCAATTATGCGTGCCACACATGAAAGCGTCGGGTTATGGCTCGATTGTATTTACCACTTCGATGTCGAGTATCAATAAAAGCCCGAACATGAGTGGTTATGCGGGATCAAAAGCGGCTGTCAATCATATGGTGGCGAACTTGGCACATGATTTTGGCCCTGAGGTACGTGTCAATGCGGTTGGCCCTGGTGCCACGCGTACTGATGCCTTAAAAACCGTGCTAACACCAGAAATCGAAAAGAAAATGCTAGAACATACGCCGATTCAACGTTTGGGTGAAGCCGATGATATCGCTGGTGCTATGCTGTATTTTGCCGCACCACTATCTGAGTGGGTCAGTGGTCAAACCATATTTGTGAATGGCGGCGGTGTGCAAACCTTAGACTAAGCTTATCTGCATATGAAAGTATTTAAACCATGATGTTAAAGCTATAGTAAATAGTAAAAAACCCGCTATGAAAAGCGTCATTCAACGTATAGTTGGGTGACGCTTTTATCGTTTTAGGCCTATGTTTTATGATAAAGATGCTGGCGCATTGATAGGATATATCTTTCAATTGACTGAATGTGCTCAATTAATGAGTATTCAAGTAACTCAAGTTATTCAAAGCAAATATGAGCGACCTCATTGCAAAAAGTTTGCTTGCCATTCTTAAAGCCTGCGATGGCTTGTGAATTAATTCTAATCGCTTCTACCGCGTCTTTCGCTTCTAATATGACTAGGGTAGCCGGTGCTCGTACTTTAATCTCCGTTTGCCGTGACAAAAGCTTCGCTGCATTTTTGCTAATCATATCGAATACCTCCGCTATCTGCTCATCTTTTGCTAATTGAGTGATATTGGCATACATATTTGCCATTCTAATCAGTGAGGCATCACCGTAAGGCGTGAAAGCATTTAAAATATTATTACTAGAAATAGTCGTATTGATGCCCATTGCTAATAGCTCATTGGCGTTGACCATGCCTCTAGGAATGAGCGCCTCGTAATCACGTCCATTCAAAAATATGTCGGTGGCTGGTAACACCGTCAAGGTAATGTCAGCGAATTTCAGTAACGCAGCCATTTCTATACGTTTGTCTTTGTCCATCGCTGACAGTTTAGTCACATGACCAATAGACACGCGACCTTGATAATGGCGCTTGATGGTTTCTTCAACCAATTTTGGAATGCTCGAGCCTTGTGGATCCAGATCAAAATCTAAATGAAAATCAACATCGACGTCAAACTGCTCAGCCAAGTCAAACACCATTTCAATATGCTTGTGAGGATGTTCATCTTTGTATGGACATCCGCCAACCAAATCAGCTCCTTGTGACAATGCCAGTTTTAGTAGCTCATAAGTATGCAGGTCATTGCTCAATCCTGATTGCGCAAAGGCGCAAATCTCTATATCGATGGCAAATGCATAGGTGTCGCGGGCTTTTTTGATGGCATTAAAGGCACGCATCTCTGTTTTTGAATCTGTTTCAACAAAGGTGCGCAGACCAACGGTGCCTTTTTTAATCGCCATCTCAATCACTCGTGAAGCACGATTAAACACATCTACTTCCGTAAAATCCTTTTTAGCCTTACCTGTTTCTTCAACAGCCTCGTTTAAATCACCTTGCTCTATAGTACAGCGATCAAGGATGCAGGCTTTATCAAGGTGAATGTGGCTCTCATAGAATCCTGCACAGACAAAGTAACCTTTAGCATCGTAAATTGCTTTTGGCGCATCATCATGTTCAGTTTTTTCCGAAATGTCGTCAATACTCTCAATATAAGAGCCGTTTATACTGATATTGACCAAGTTTTTATGATTGGGTAATTGGGCATTTTTTATAAGTAAATCGGGCATCGTTTTTCCTTAACTATTTGCTTGGAATGACTCAACGGTTAATGGCATTTTAGTGTCAAGAGTGGGGGTTTTAAACTTTAAATCCGCATGACTATTCGATGTTTTTATTTTTTCCTACCCAACGGTCGTTTTTTGTTCATGAGTGGTTAGGGGCAAGCGTCATCGAGTCTAATATATGGAATATAATGACCACCGCTACGGTATGTAGACTTTGTTTATAAATAGACTATATCGTTTTTACCAAAAAACATACTTAGTTATTGATATTTTATTGTTATAATTATCTTATAAGTTTTGAATTTATATTAAGATATACTAATAATAAAAAGAGTAAATAATAAGCTAAATTTAGCTTCATACCTTGAAACTACGAAGGCATTTCTGTGATGGAATGACTTCATGTAAATACAATCAAATAAACAGGAAAAAGTATGTCAAATATCGATGAGTCGTTACAAGAATTAATGAATCTTGATGGTGCAATGGGTGGCTGTATCGTCGACTACATGTCAGGCATGGTACTTGGTATGGCTGGCGGCGGCGTTGACTTAGAACTTGCAGCAGCAGGTAACTCGCAAGTGGTAAAGGCGAAGGTAGCAACGATGAAATCATTAGATATCAAAGGTGAAATCGAAGATATGTTAATCACCTTGGAATCTCAACTGCACATCATCCGTCCTACAGCCAAGCATGAAGACTTGTTTATTTATTTGGTGCTTGATAAATCAAAAGCCAATCTTGCATTAGCCCGCCGTAAGGTACAAGCCGTAGAAAATAAACTAGAGATATAATTCGGTTGGTCGTGTTCAAAAAATGAGTGATTTATCAAACTCTCCTTGTTGCTTATCGCGCCTTAAATAAGACAAGACTGGCAACAAGGTCAAATTCGCTATGTACGTACTGTACATAGCGAATTATTATTTTATAGGCAGTGGTAACAACTTAACGAGCGTGAGCCGTTTTATCAAGTGGTGGCAAAATGAAGTGTATTGCATACGTCAGTAGAGTGCCAATCAGTGATCGCACTATTCGAATGCCTACTGGGTTATCAGACATCGTTAGCGTCTCTCGCAAGCACAATCCAAAATCGCAAATTACGGGTATCATCTCTTACCGTGACCGTCAGTATCTGCAAGTGCTAGAAGGCCCTTATCTGGAAGTAGACAAGTTAATGAGTAAGATAGCTTCTGATCCTAGACATGAAGATCTTTGGGTGTTTTTGGATGTGCGCGTGATCAAACGCAGCTTTCATAATTGGGCTGTGAGCGTGTTTGATTTTGTGGATCAAGGCAACTTTTTTAATGCGTTCATTGAGAATAATAGCGCTGTGTTAAACAGCTTTAATGAGTCTCAACAAAGACGTATTCAACCGTTTATTGATATAAAAAAATCTGATACGGTGCCTGAAAGGTATTATGAAGGTAAGGATTTAAGATTGCTGGCATGGCCTGATCTCAACAATGAAAGCCAGCCGCAGATGATTATGAACCTGTGTATCAAATTGACTAAAAAGCCTTATTCGTTTAATGCACTAGCGGACAGTGGTGAGTTTGGCAGCCATCATCAAGTCACACAGATTATCAGAGAGTTCGATCGTTTAGGTTTATTGAGCGTCACAGAGGCAGCACCGATACATGAGCAAACCGTAAATGAGAAAAAGCCTAACAAATTTTATGGTGCGATCAAAAAATTCTTAGGAATGAGGTAAAAAATTGAATTATCAGAAGCTAGCAATCATTGGTGAAGTAGGTGCTGGAAAAACTCGGTTGGTCAAGACATTAAGCGAGATAAGCCCCATCGAAACAGAAGCAAAATCTAGTATTGATATCGGTAAAGAGTACACGACGGTCGGCATCGATTATGGGCGCATCACTCTGTCTGACGATATGGCGCTAGGTATTTACGGTGTGCCAGGTCAAGAGCGGTTTTCTTTTTTATGGGAGTTTGTCAATCAGTCGCTATGGGGATTGCTCATTTTGATTAGATATGGCGAGACACCCGATTATGCCAATTTAGATAAGCTATTACACTTTTTTGCGCCAGAAAAAAATCAGACCACGTGTATCATTGGTATCACTCATTGCGAAGATGCTGACAAAGATAGCCTTTCAGCACTGGGACAAGAAATAAGAGTGATGTTGATGCAGCATAACGTGGTGGCACCTGTGCTGCATACAGATCCTAGAAACAGAGAGTCCGCCGTGTCTCTGTTGTCATTATTTAATACCCTTAATAATCAAGACTAATGCCAGATATGACTATGTTAAAAGAAAAATTAGACGAAAAATCACCAGCAAAAATAGCGTTATTAAGCCATATGAAAGCATTGTGTGACGCCAATAGAGAAGTCATATTGGTTAGCTTATGCACCACAGATGGCTTTCCCATTAGTTGCTTTTCGATCAGTGAATTGAGCAATCAAACGGACAAGTTTGCGGCGATGAGTAGCACACTATCAGCGCTGAGCGATTCATCCGCGAGTCAAATGAAGCAGGGCAAGTGCGACATCACTATTGTCGAAGCCACTGCTGGAAATATGCTATTTGTCAAAACTGACTATATCGGTAAGCCGTGTGTATTGACCGTGGTAGCGCAGAATAAGATGGCACTAGCAGAAGCAAGATATAAGACCAAAAAACTGATTGGTGCCATTTCTGCTATCACTGAGTAAGGCGCATAAGTAACTAAGATTGCTGGATTCGGTAGGGCTATAAGCGATAATTCGACTATGATAGACATGTGATGTTATTCGCGTGATCAAATATCGACCTTGTATAAAGGTAATGCATTGACCTTTGACGGCCATATCTACCAAAAACTCAGCATTAGCGGTATTAATTTTGGCATGGATCCTGTGCTTATGCTTTCTGACTTCTTCATCGGTCAGCTTTAGGTTGCTGGTTGTGCCAAAACCATCTTGTAAAAATTCATGATTTCTCAAATCTGCTAGCGTCTCAAGTAATTCCATTCTGCTCAGATAATCGGGACTGGCACAGAGCGAATAACGAGTCAGCGCCAGCCGTTTTGTTTGGTCGCTGGAATCTTGCAGCTCTTAATGCGAATGACGATCTCATACCCTTCTTCGATCAAATCAACGTGTCGATCAGAAAAATCCAACTCAACGTTTAGGACGGGACAGCCAGTGCTGTATCTATCGGTGATGGCGCGTAATGAAGAATTTCTACAGTACATTGCGTAGAGGCTTATCGCGTATTAACTATCGGGCGAATAGGCTGAATTTATGCTGTTGGCTCTATTCTAAAATGAATGGTTCGATTTTGAAGTAAAAGGTTCTGCTGTGGCTATTTGACGCTATATTTACAGTGTTATTGTTCTGAAATCTAGAGTAATTAATTACAGTCAATAAATTTTTTTGATAGCTTATTTTTCATAACTTGTTCTTTGATAGCTTAATATACAAAGCACCACTTAACGGATTGTTGAGCGGTGCTTTTTTAGGTACTAATTCTCACGATACTGAGCTTAAAGATACTGAGTTTAAAGATACTAAGCTTAAAGATACTATCAAGGATAAATAGTTAGGCTTGGCTTTTTTTACGACCTATCAAGCTATTAGCTACCCATGCTGGACCAATCAATAAGAATTGTAAGTCTTCAAAAAACGAGGGTTTTTTGCCTTCAATTTTATGACCGATGAACTGTCCAATCCAAGCAACCACAAAAACAGCTGCCCAAACCTTAAAGCCCCATGGTAATAATGCCATTACTGACAAACAAATAAGAATAAACATCCCCATTGCCAAGAATAACGGCGTGGATAGACGCATATAAAATAACAATACCAACGCGCTAAGTACCAAGGTAAACCAAACTGATAGCGACATGCCCATGCCTAACAGGCTGACAAATATAGTAGGAACGCATAGCCAATGGATCTTCTTATTGACTAGGTTTTGATGACTGACAGAATATTCACTAAGCCATTGCTCAAGTGTGCGTTTAGACAGGCGTTTTTGCTGAGTACGAGACATACTAACCTCCATGTTAGTAGATGAATTGAAAAATCTCTCCTATCAGTTGTAGCACTAATTGAACCAGTCCACCACATTATCTGATAGACGGCACAGTCAAAACCTATAACGTTATCAACATGTTTGCCAATATCTGCGAGCTCTTTGATTTTATTCTTTTGAGATATCAGCGCTTATGACCATACAAGATAACCGTTAACCTTGTTCACTGCGCTGCCATTCATACAAACCAATAAAAGCGTTTATTTGATATATCATGGTTTGAATGGCAAAAATGTAATTGCCCGACATTAGATTGACGATAAGCCAGACAAAGTTAACGATAATCCATAACCACCAGTTAAATGAATAGCGCAAAATCATCGCGGCTTGTGCAGTAATGGAGAGGACAAAAGCAATGACGTTGATCCAAAAGAAGGAGATAAATCCTAGGAATTTACTATTATCATCCTCAACCACTGCATAGCCATAGCTGGCCAGTAAATCATTCACCGTGGGGAAAAGTGCGAGACCAATAATAATAAAGGCGGCGGTAATCAACCAAACTGCTTTGCTCGCCGCCTTTGGTATCATGTCGCCATCAGGATCGGTATGTTTTGACCAATAAAAAATACCGTAGACATGGGTGAAAAAGTTAAAGAGCGGCGCGAGCATCAAACCGACTGCACCAGACGTCGCCTGCACGACGACTTCTCCCGCAGTCGCTGCCATTCCCAACCCGTTGCCCATGACGTTTTTGCGAAATGATAGCGAAACCACACAGACCAAACCAACGAAAGACACGCTCAAATAAAACATATCAAGCGTGGTGTGTTCTGTCGTGAGCCAAAAACCTGTGGATAATGCTATCACCCCGCAAATGAACCAAGTGACAATCCATTGCATCGCCCACTTTCCAGTAATATTATCTAATAGCTGAATACGCATAAAGCCTTTTTCCTTAAAGTATTAAAACTACAATGGGTGCTTATTTTATTTTTTAGTATCATATTATTTTTGTATTATCGCCATCGCTATTTTTACCCTGTCGTCTATTTGCCATAAACATACTGATTGATAAGCAGCAGCGCTTGCTGATAGCGCGCATCGTAATCTGGCTGATCCACCATGTGCGGTTTGATATCATGACGAGCAAAAATATCGACAAGACGTCGCTCAAAGCGTCCACGCGCCTCAGGCGTGCCCAATGAGCGCATGCCATCATCAATCCACGGCGTATTGTTATCTAGCATAATGGTATGATCTAAGCGAAACTCATCGATACAAGCCGCCACAAAAGGATGGCTGCAACCTTCATATTCTTCACAAAATGCTTGAGTAGTCACAAAACCGGTATCAACGATGGTGACAGGAGCGGTCGCATTAGCCGCCGCATCTCTTATAGCTTGAGCATGCTGAAGGGCAATCGGACCATAATCATTGTATTGTAGACCGACTTCACTACCGCCCAAATCAGTGCCGACATATAAGCGTCCCATCTCTAAAGCAAAGCTGGCGCCATAATAATTGGCCAGTTTATGCACCAATGTGGTCTTACCTGAGCTTTCACCGCCAACAATCGCCACCGTTTTGGTATAGTCGCCGCGCGCTTGGGGATGAATAGCTGACCAATGCGCGACTGGATTACGAGCGATGGCATAAGAATCAAACTCAGGCTGTAGCGGGGTCGTGACGACTGGTATCGATAATCGCTCATAGACACCACTCTGCGCCAATGGGTGGTTTTCTGCCACAAACAATACTGTCTCTGCTGGTAAGTCGAGCGCTGTCGTCAAACGTTGTAGTTTGGCATTGCTGGCGGGAATGTCGATTGTCACATCGACGAAGCTATCATGTAGCGGCAGCTCAATCTCATGAGTGGTATGAATCTGGATAAATGGCAAATCAGCACACGCCATCTGTAGCCAACGTGCTTTGTCTTGCAAAGTAATGTCAAAATCTGGATGCGGTGCTGGATGCGCCATAATGATAATATGCAAGGTTTTCGCTTGTCCTGCCGCAGCCAATATACTGCGCATTTGACCTAAATGTAGTGGCTCAAAATGTCCAATCATCAATCCTGACTCGTACATAGCTTTCCTTAATTTTTATTCATGCTTCATCGCACTAATTTTATCGATAGACTGCTGGAATATCTGTTATTTACCAGCATGTTATAAAGGTTTAAGGCGATTTACAGGTAGGTTATTGTAAAGGGGTGTTTTTTTATACGACTTTTTTCTGATAAAAATATGACCAAGTTATTAATTTAACTGTGATTGTTTGAGTATCTCACCATTTCTGAGATTCCATTTACACAATATCTATGTGCTGAAAATGGCTAAATATTGGATTTGTAACAACATGTGTAATATGGCAGCAATAAAGCTAATCGTGAAACATTTTGAAATAACTATTTAAAATCAGCAGTTTATGAGGTTTTATGACAGATTAGGGCAAGCTTGGTTAGCATAAACTCACAAAGTACGTCTATACGTTCAACAGATAAATATTAAATAGTTGCTATACTTATTCATAAGTTAAGAAGGCTAAGCAGCTTCCTGACTACAATCGGAAAAAATCATAAAAATAGAAGAAAAAAAGTAAAAAGCAGAATTTTAAATAACAATAGAAATGATAGAGAGGTATTTGATTTGGCTAAACTAGCAAAACTACATCGCTCACAGAACAATCGCATGATAGCAGGTGTGATGGGTGGCATTGCCGAATACGTTGGTTGGTCACCGACTTGGGTGAGAGTATTATTTGTGATTATCTCATCTTTGAGTGCAGCAGTACCTGGCATCTTAATTTATATAATTTTATGGATAATCATGCCAAAAGCAACTAGTGCGTCTTACGAGTAAGGTTATTTTATATTTGCTCGTATCTTTTTAATCGCTTAATAGTAATACCATTTTAATAGTATCGTTTTGATAGCATCACTATCGAGATTAGCTCAGATAGATTTTTACAAAAAAGAGAATAGCAGTTCGACTAAAAAACAAAAAGCCTGACTCATCAGGATACCAAAGACATACCTTTCCTCCTGCCCAGATGCTCGCGCATTTGGGTATTTTTTTATCTGCTACTTTTGTGCCTTCTATATTGCAGCAGTTTGATTACAAATGAGCCTTATAACGACTGGTTTAGGTCTGCAGCATAAATTTAATTGATGTAAATATAGATAAAATGGTCAATTTTTAGTAAGGTGAGCAGGCAAATAGAGTCGTTGCCGAATAGGCTGTACGAGTGCTATCAAAACTTTATTTATAAATATCCATTCCACAGTGGCTTTACTATGAAAACCCAAACTATGACATCCCAAGCGACAACTCCGATGATAGAAAATACAGACCCTCAACCGATGACGTTTCAGGATTTAATTCTAACCCTACAGAATTATTGGGCAGATAAGGGCTGTGTTATCTTGCAGCCTTATGATATGGAAGTCGGCGCGGGTACTTTTCACACCGCGACATTTTTACGCTCGTTAGGTCCTGAGCGTTGGAATGCTGCTTATGTGCAGCCATCACGTCGTCCAACTGATGGTCGCTACGGTGACAACCCCAACCGCTTGCAGCATTACTATCAGTTTCAAGTGGTGCTAAAGCCAAATCCACCCAATATCCAAGAGCTGTATTTGGACTCGCTAAGAGCCATTGGTATTGATCCATTGGTGCATGATGTGCGTTTTGTTGAAGATAACTGGGAGTCGCCAACGCTGGGTGCGTGGGGACTAGGCTGGGAGATTTGGCTCAACGGTATGGAAGTGACGCAATTTACGTACTTCCAGCAAGTAGGCGGTCTTGAGTGCTTCCCAGTGACCGGCGAGATTACCTACGGTCTTGAGCGCTTGGCAATGTACGTGCAGGGTGTTGACAGCGTTTACGATTTGGTCTGGGCAGATGGTGAGTTTGGTCGCGTCACTTATGGTGATGTTTTCCATCAAAACGAAGTTGAGCAGTCGACTTATAACTTTGAGCACGCCGATGTGCCAATGATGGGCCAGATGTTTGATTTTTATGAGCAGCAAGCAGATAAGTTGGTTGCCGAAGGTTTGCCACTACCAGCCTACGAGATGGTGCTAAAAGCCTCACATGCCTTTAACTTGCTTGATGCTCGTGGTGCGATTTCAGTGACTGAACGTCAGCGTTTTATCCTACGTGTGCGTACGCTTGCCCGTAAGGTTGCCATTGGTTACGTTGAAGCACGCGCAAAATTGGGTTTTCCATTGGCAGACGAAGCACATCGTCAGGCGGCGCTTGATAAGTATTTGCCAAAAGAACAAGCCGCTGAGAATACAGAAAGCAATCAAGCTATTGATAACAACCAATCTACTAATAACAATAAATAGGAGCATCCCATGAGTACTATTCTATTTGAACTGGGGTGTGAAGAGCTACCTCCAAAAAGCCTAAAGCCACTACGTGATGCGCTACAAGCTAGTGTCACCGAACAATTAAATGAAGCAGAAATCAGCTTCGATAGTATCAAAGCCTTTGCTGCCCCGCGTCGTTTAGCGCTTCAAATTCAGGGCATTAGCGATAAGCAGCCGGATCGTAGCGAGCAAAAGCGCGGTCCTGCGATTAAAGCCGCGTTTGATGCAGAGGGTAATCCAACACGTGCAGCGATGGGTTTTGCGAAAGGCTTGGGTATTGAAGCCAGTGAGCTGATAACGATTAACACCGATAAAGGTGATTATGTTGGTTATGAGCAAGTCATTCATGGTCAAGCAACTACTGAACTGTTAGCTGCCATTTTTCAGACTGCACTAGACAATCTACCGATTGCTAAGCGTATGCGTTCAGGTGCCAGCCGCAATGAATTTGTGCGTCCAGTACAATGGGCAGTATTGATGCAAGATAGTACTGTCATTGACGCTACTATCCAAGGCCATCAGACGGGAACGCAAACACGTGGCCATCACTTCCATAGTCCTAACTATCATGAGATCGCGCACGCCAATGACTACGAAGAATTACTAGGCGGTCTAAAAGTCGTTGCTGATTTTGATAAGCGTCAAATGCTGATCAAAAACCAAGTCAAAGCGCTAGCAGATGAGGTAAATGCTGATGCTATCGTGCCGCAAGATTTGTTGGATGAAGTCACCGCATTGGTTGATTTCCCGATTGCACTGCGAGCAAGCTTTGAGCCGCGTTTTTTACAGGTACCGCAAGAAGCGCTTATTTCTACTATGCAAGCGGATCAGAAGTATTTTTGCTTAACTGATAAAGCAGGCAAGTTGCAGCCTTACTTTATTTTTATTACCAACATTGAGTCAAAAGATCCCAATCAAATTATCGAAGGTAATGAGAAAGTCGTGCGTCCGCGTTTAGCCGATGCCGAGTTTTTCTTCTTACAAGACCAAAAACAGCCATTATTTGCGTTGACAGAAAGCTTGAAAACTCGTGTCTTCCAAGACAAGCTGGGTACGATTTGGGAAAAATCTGAGCGTATTGCCAAGCTTGCCGCCTTTATTGCCGCCTTGATGCAACAGCAAGGTCAGCAGATTGATATCGATGAAACGGTGCGTGCGGGTATTTTGTCAAAGGCAGATTTGGCAAGCTCATTGGTCGGTGAATATCCTGAATTACAAGGTATTGCAGGCACTTATTATGCGCGTTTGAATAATGAGCCTGAAGCAGTCGCGGAAAGTTTAGAAGAGCAATATTTGCCCAAGTTCAGTGGTGACGTATTACCACAGACGCCAATTGGCATTTGCTTAGCATTAGCTGATCGCTTAGATACATTGGTTGGTATTTTTGCGATTGACCAAGCACCAACAGGTTCAAAAGATCCTTTCAGTTTACGTCGCTCAGCCATCGGTATCCTGCGTATTTTGATTGAAAAGCAATTGCCAATTAATCTGGTTGCGCTCGTTGAACAAGCAATCAAAGGCTATAGTGACGCTGAAGGCAGCAAGATTGAAAAAATGGGTGATACGTTTACTCAGGTCATGGCATTCTTAAACTCGCGCTATCGGGCGATGTATACCGAGCAGGGCGTGAGCGTCGATACCATTCAGGCAGTGCAAGCGATTAACCCGCATATGCCGCTTGATTTTGATCAGCGTATTCGCGCGGTACAAGCCTTTAGCGAATTGTCACAAGCTTCAATGCTTGCTGATTCAAACAAGCGTGTTGCCAATATATTAGCCAAGTCAGAAGTGAGTGTCGCTGATACTGTGGATGAAGCGCTATTGTCTGAATCTGCTGAGCAAGATTTATACGCAAGTGTGCTGCAAGCGCAGACGGCGGTTAAACCGCTGCTAGAGCAAGCGGATTACACACAAATATTGCAAACGCTTGCCAGCTTAGATGAGCCGTTGACGCAATTCTTTGATAATGTGATGGTCAATAGTGAAGATGCCGCCCTTAAAAACAACCGCTTAGCGCTGCTTAAGCAAGTACGCGCATTGTTTTTAACCGTCGCTGATATCAGTGAGTTGCAGCTATAGTTTCACTAATATAGATCGCTCACTTTATTTTCTGTTTAATATAAAAACTGGCCCGCTAAGGCCAGTTTTTTACAACGTATTATGGCATTTATTGATAAGTTATCATGATAAATGGATAGACAATTAACTCGCTAAAGCATAGCACTATAGTCAAGGAATTTTAGAATCGCTACAAGGCGACCGACCGCAGATAGTACACTGAGTACATCTAGGGCGGGTAACACCGTAGCGGTTTAAAAATGCTCTGACTATATCGTCAGTATTGCTGGTTAAGTTATACTGTTCAGACGTATTGAATAATCCGCCAAGCGGCTTTTATCAGTCATAGCGCTTACTCATATTTAAAGGAGCACTGCCGTGTTTGCTGTTATCATTATCATCATCGTTATTTGGATAGTAATGTGGGGGTTTTATAAATTTATGTACCCGCGTGCGCCCAAAAGCATGATGCCAAAAAAAGGGGATGTGATTACACCGCGTCAGTGCAATTTTTGTGGCAACAGCTTGGCTGAATACCGCGGCGTCCTTGAAACCAAGCCCAACTTGGCTGCAAATAGTGAGAGTGCTATTGGCGAAAACCAAGCATTGTTTTTTTGTAATTATGAGCATCAAGCAGACTTTCATGCAGGTAAGGTTTATACCTCTGAGGTATAATTAATTAGATTATTACTTAGGCATAAAAAAGCGCTTGGCTCATCAGAGCGAAGCGCTTATTGTTTCGTCGCGTAATATGCGCTTATAAAACAGACTGTGCGTCTTTCATAATTTTATTTAATAGCGCTTCAGATTGTTTGTCTTGCTGTAGTCGATCTTCATCGCTTCTTTGATTGGTGTGTATTTTTTCATACAAATTCAAGCAGCACAGTACTAAGATACTTTCTTGACTGAGGCTTGGCGCATCTCGTTTGAGATCTAGCGCATGGTTATTGATATACGAGACAGCTGAGAGCAGCTCTTCTTGTTCGTGTACTGGGCAATATATAGGATAAGTGACACCCGCAATTGCAATATCAACCTTTTTGATTTGTGGTTCAGAGATAGTGGTTTTCACAGTAGCACTCGACGTATTTGAACCAGTTGCAGCGACTGGTTGTGGTTTAGAAGAAATATTCTGCTGTTGGCCATTTTGTGGCTGTTTTTCTATAGAGTTTTTGTGGTCATCGGTCATGATAAATCCTACAATGTCTGGTCAGTAAAATGAGTAATATAAAATATTACCGTTTTGATTTTGTCGGTTTCATTAGCAAGTAGTGGTGATCGGTCATCGTTTATTGCTATCCCTGATCAGCCTTCTACTTGATCGATGTGAGTTAAGCGTTTTAATACAACTTGTGTACGCTCCGCTGCCAATTGATTCTTTTTCTGCAGCTCACTGTTTTGCTGTTTAATATCGCTATATTGCTGCTTTAATTCATTATTTTGTTGCTGTAACTGGCTATTTTGTTGTTGCAATTGGCTGACCTGTTTTTGCAATTTATCTTGCTCTTCGCCTATCATATGATGCGCTTCAGCCAAGCTTTGGTAGCGCTTGTCGAGATCGTTCAATTGTTTTTTGGCACCGTCGCGTTCGCTATGGCTAGTGTTGAGCTTGTTCGTTAATGCTGCAAGCTCTTTAGGGTCGCTAACAGGATGCTGTTTGAGGCTGCTAAGTTCAGCACTGACAAGCTGATACTGTTTTTTTATGTCGAGTATCATTTTTTCTAATATTCTAAGTTGATCATACATAGTCAGTTTTTATCCTTAACAAGTAAGCGTGAATGAATTTTGTTCTCTGCGTTTAATAATGCCATAGGTGACCGCATAATATCTATATCAACAAAGTAATTACCTATATTAGGCGTTGTTTGTTTATTTTTATTAGCCATGGTTTGATTGATAATATCAAGCGATGTCTCACACCTATTTTATCCGTCTGTTTTTATTTTTTAAGCAATATTTTTTAAGCAATAATCAATCACTAGGACCTCTATTATGAATGACAATATATCTGGCTGGAATACATGGCTGACGGCTTTTGATGACTGGACTGACGTCTCTATCAGCGAAGTGCACGGCTTGATGACAGGGCTGATGACTGCCTGTAATGCGCCTGATGAGCAAGTATGGGCTAAGGTATTTGAGGAGCTCAGTTTTGCGCCTTTACCTGATGAAGCATTGACACTGTTAACAGAAGAAGCGGAAGACACGGTTTTTCAGCTTAAAGACAAAGACGATGCTTATTCTTACACGCCATTAGTGCCAGATGATGAACATGATTTGTACGAGCGCGTGATGGCATTGAAACAGTGGGCAAATGGTTTTATGACGGGTTTTGGGATTACCGACTGTGGTCTTAGTGGTGACGAAAATGAGATGCTGTCTGATTTGGCCAAAATCGGTGGTATTCGATTAGAAGATGATGAAAACTTTGAAGGTGGCGAAGAGTCTTATCTGCATATTTATGAGTTTGCGCGCATGGTGCCAGTGAGCTTTGCCACCCGCAAGCGTAAACCTGTTAAAGATATTGCCCTGATTGCTGGACTGGCTATCGATGCCAAAACCACCAAAGAGCTGCAGGCAGAAGGTAAGTTACCAAAGCCAATGCCGCCAGTCGTTGATGCGATGAATCAAAACCGTCCTTCATAATAAAGACGCTATCGTGAGAAGCAATCTGTCGTAAAAGCCAACTTATCATCCATGCTAGGGCGTACCCCTAATCTAAGCGAAAACTACTAAATGGGTTAAAAATAGTTAAATTTTGCAAAACTACGTCAAATAGCTGGTTAATATCCCGATATTATCTGTGCTATTTTTCTGATTCGGCTATCATTTTTATCACCATTTTCAAAATTAGAACACGCCCTAGTATTTTCTAAAAAGATATGAGAGATTTTAAGAGTCATTACTGGCGCTTAGATAATAGAAGGGAGATTATGATGATCACCGACAATGATATGATGTATTTGCGCCGCTGCGTAGAGCTTGCTACTGAAGCGCTAGAGGCGGGCGATGAGCCATTTGGTAGCGTATTGGTCGACGGCGATGGTCATGTGCTGCATGAAGATCGTAACCGAGCCAATTCTGTCGATGCTACTTATCATCCTGAAATTGCCGTTGCTAAATGGGCAGCAGCAAATATGACAGCGGAGGCGCGCGCTAACGCTGTGGTTTATACCTCAGGCGAGCATTGTGCCATGTGTTCGGCCGCGCATGCGTGGGCAGGGCTTGGTCGTATCGTTTATGTCAGCTCATCAAAGCAGCTTGGCGAGTGGATGGAGGAGATGGGCGTAAAATCCTCATCACCGATCAATTCATTAAGTATTCAAGAAGTGGCTCCGAACATACCAGTACAAGGTCCGATTGCTGGATTAGATGCAGAAGTAAAGGCGCTGCAACAGCGCGCATTTCAAAGACGCTAACGCTTTCTATTTTTACCATTCCAGAAATTACAGTAGCGAAAAACGAGTGCGAGTACTACATCTAGTAGGCTTGGAAAATTTAACATCGCTAACCGTATTTCTAAAATCGGTATTATATCGTGATAAGGATATTTCATGACTTCGAACAATAATAATCAGCTCAAAAATACGTCTTACCCTGCTCATAGTATCGATTGGCTCACACGCTTGATTGGCTTTGATACGGTCAGTCGCCATTCAAATTTAGCTTTGATTGAAGATGTGCAAGCATACTGTGAACAATTAGGTTTGATAGTAGATTTGACTTTTAATGAAGCCAAAAACAAGGCCAATCTATTCGTTACTGTGCCAGCAGGGGCAAACGCTGACGAAGTCAATCACGGTCTCGTGCTATCTGGTCATACCGATGTCGTACCCGTAGATGGTCAAGACTGGACATCAGAGCCATTCACTGCGACGATACGTGGCGATAAGCTATATGGACGCGGTGCGTGTGATATGAAAGGCTTTATCGCTTGTGCATTGACATTATTACCACGCGCTGTGCAGTTATCAAATAGCGGTCAGTTACGTCGTCCACTGCATTTAGCATTGTCATTCGATGAAGAAGTGGGCTGTTTGGGTGCGCCATTGATACTGGCAGATTTGAAAGCGCGTGGTATCACCCCTGATTATTGTATCGTCGGTGAGCCAACCAATATGACGATGGTTGTGGCACATAAGGGCATTGCCGTTTATCGTTGCCGCGTCCATGGTAAGTCTGCGCATTCGTCATTGACCGCCCAAGGTGTCAATGCTATCAGCTATGCCAGTCGTTTGATTGGTTATGTCGATGGATTGGCGGAAGAGATTAGTCATCGCAGTGATAATGATGCGCTGTTCGATGTGCCTTATTCCACATTGTCTGTAGGCACAATTCAAGGTGGTACTGCGACCAATATTGTGCCTAATCTATGTGAGTTTACCTTCGATTATCGCAATCTGCCGCATATGACGCAAGAGGATATTCTTGCACCGATTCAAGCGAAAGTGGCAGAATTAAATGCCCAGATGCAAGCACGTGCTGCCGACACCGGCATTGAGCTGATGCAAGAAGAAAGCGTACCGGCAATGACTGATAACGACAGTGCTAAATTGCAATCGTTAATAGCCGCACTGACTGGAGATAACGAGCGTCATAAAGTGGCTTATGCAACTGAAGGCGGGCAATTTACCAATGCTGGCATCCCAACGATTATCTGCGGTCCCGGTAGTATTGAGCAGGCGCATAAAGCTGATGAATACGTTAAGCTGAGTGAAATTGAGCGCTGTGATGGTTTTTTACAGAAGTTATTAGACAGCTGTGCGATCAATTGATGGATTAAATCAGCAAGTGTTCCTTTCTGTTATCAGCAAGTGACGAGTTAGCAGAAAAGACACCGTCTTTATGGCGGTGTTTATTTTTTAGCAGTTTGGCAGTATTACGATAAATTTTTATAAATAATAAAGTAGGGGTTGGTCGATGTCTTGGCATCTGTTTGCAGTATTCTTTGCAAGTACGTTTTTTATTTCAGCCACCCCAGGTCCCAATATGCTGCTCGCGTTTCAGTATGGCATGAACTATGGCGTGAAGCGAACGCTGTGGACGCTGGCAGGTCTGAGTCTTGGGCTATTTATATTACTGCTTTCCACCCTACTTGGACTCGATGTGATCAGTCGCCAGTCGCCTTGGTTGTTGACAGTCATTAAAGCAGTGGGTGCAGCTTATTTAATCTATCTAGGTATCAGCTCATGGCGTGATGCGGGTGATGGTAGTTTAATGAAAGACGCTCGCGAAATGAGTGAAGAAGTCGCTTCGGAATATTCTGCGTCTGAAAGTAACAGTGAAAGCACGGCTAATACACCGCAGCCACGTTCGCTCTCTAGCGCGGCTGTCAAAGTCTTTCCAAGTAATACGACCCTATTTCGTACAGGTGTTTGGGTATCGTTATCTAATCCAAAAGCTATCTTATTCTTTGCGGCATTTTTTCCTAAGTTTATTAATTTTAGTGCGCCACTATGGCCGCAATATGTTTTATTAACGATAGGGTTATTCCTAAGCGAAACAATTTGGCAAATCGTTTATACCTTGGGTGGTACAAAACTGGCAAGTTGGCTCGATGTTGGCAATCGTTTAGCGTGGCTAAATCGTGGTTGCGGCGTCATATTTATCATTATTGCAGCCGCTTTATTGGCTGAAGTAATAAATGGTTTTATGGTTTAAAGGTTCCTCAATTCTATATTTAAAATGACATTATTAAATTAACAGGTTTAATGAAATATATTATTTTGTATTTAATTAAAATAAATTATTGACTTTATTTTTTAAATCGTTATTATTGCCACATCGATTTATTAGCTTCTATGTAAGCGATAAGTCATCCCAATAAGTCTGCTACTATTGTCTACAATAATTAGCCACAACCTATGGAGGAATCATCGTGTCCTATTTAACTATGAAGACGTTTTTAAAGATTGAATGTGTAAACTACCTGACAGCAATGACGACTTCGAACAGGTTTGGCTGAATCTATATACAAGCTATTGAGTGACATCCTATTTATTGATATCAATGAATAGCGTTCTGTATCTAATCGCTTTATCCTTCTTTTAAGTCTACTGTGTCAAAATAGCTCTGCGATTGTGCTAAGCACTGTGCCTGTTGCTATCTGTTTGCCCTACATCTTACTTTACCGTTATTGCCAATAAGGTTACTTACGCCATCGTTTAGCGTATGCCCTTCTGTATGCATAATTTTTATGCTTTCAATTTTGGTACGGTACAATATTTCTTTAAAACGTCCATAATAAACTAACCATGCATTTCTATTGATTTTTTCATCTAATAGAAATACAGTATTTTATTGCCTAAATTTTATAGATTATTAAATAATTTTCTTATTAAAAATTATGTTTAATTGAGACGGATAAGTAATGTCTAAAAATTATAATAATAGGTAAATAAAAAATATACATGGTTATAAAAATAATAAAAATAATAAAATGGAAAATATAGAAAATGAGCATTCAGTTAATATTAAATGAAAACCGCAAACATGGTGTACCAGTCAAGATTTATACCTCAGATATTGAGCAAGGTGCGATGCAGCAATTACGCAATTTAGCCCAGTTGGAGTTTGTACACTCACACATTGCAGTGATGCCTGATGTGCATGTTGGCAAAGGTGCTACAGTCGGTAGTGTGATTCCGACCAAATCAGCCATTATACCTGCCGCCGTTGGTGTGGATATCGGCTGCGGTATGAATGCGGTGCGTTTGTCACTGACAGCGAATGATCTGCCTGACAGCTTAAAGTCATTGCGGTCGATCGTTGAGCAGCAAGTGCCTGTTGGCTTCAACATGCACAAACAAATCCAAGCCAAGAACTCAACGCTTGATCCACTAGGCAAGCGCTTAAAGCCGATTACTGATAAGCATCCAGGTTTGCTCAAAATGCTCAAAGGTTTTGAGCGCACGTGGGCAAAGCAGCTCGGCACGCTGGGTGGTGGCAATCATTTCATTGAGCTTTGCTTGGATGAAAACAAAGATGTCTGGGTCATGCTGCATTCTGGCAGTCGAGGTATTGGTAATTGTATCGGCCAGTACTTTATTAATTTAGCAAAAAAAGAGCGTCAATCGCGCTTTGGTCATGTGCCAGATCGTGATTTGTCGTACTTTGCTGAAGGGTCTGATAGCTTTGCTGATTATGTTGAAGCAGTGGGCTGGGCGCAAGATTATGCGCTAGAAAATCGCCGTGAGATGATGCGCTTGGTCATCAAGTCACTGCAGTCGCCACAAGCGGGGTTACCACGATTTCAGCTGACCAAAGAAGCCATCAATTGCCATCATAACTATGTCAATGAAGAGGTGCATTTCGGTGAGCAAGTCTACGTAACACGCAAAGGTGCGATAAGTGCTTATGCAGGTGAGCTTGGTATTATCCCAGGCTCTATGGGTGCAAAGTCTTTTATTGTGCGCGGTCTGGGCGCAGACGAATCGTTTTGCTCATGCTCACATGGGGCAGGGCGACAGATGAGTCGAGGTAAAGCCATGCGAGCTTTCACCATCGATGAGCTAAAAGCGCAGACGGATGGCGTTGAATGTCGTAAAGACAAAGGCGTCATCGATGAAATACCCGGTGCTTATAAAGACATTGATGAAGTAATGGCGAATCAAGCTGATTTGGTAGAAGTGGTGCATACGCTGAAGCAAGTTATGTGTATCAAAGGCTAATACCAAGCCTGCAAATCATCTTAGCATCGTCAAATTTGCTTAATGTACTGAATGTACAATTTTGGCTCATTTTTCTCGTTAAGATGATTTTCGGCATTGGTATCTCAGAAGAATTAAAGAACAGGTAACAATATGAGCTTAAAACAAACTCTAAAAAAGGCCAAGCAGATTGAGCGGCAGTTAGAGAAGCAAGCTGAAACAGGTGTCCAACACTCAATAGGCACTGTCAAGCCGCGCAACTATTTGGCACTAGATCCACTGTTAAGAAAAGGTGGTATTCACGAAAAGGAGGATATCGATATCGTCCGAAAAAAACGTCGCCGTGAGACCAAGCAGCAGCTACGGCAGACGGATTGGTTGTCGGAGTAGCAATCGTTCATCTTAATCTTAAATTTAAACAACAAAAAAGCCGTTCACTATCATAGCGAACGGCTTTTTCTTATTTTTACTCAGACTTAAAAATTAACAGTTACGCCAATACTTCGATTAGCTCACCTTTTACCATGTGCGGGCTGACGAAATCAGTAATACGTACGCTCACGAGTTTACCCAACATCTCATCCATTTTGTCTTCGTCATAAGGGAACATGACCGTACGAGTGTTATCCGCTGTGCCGATTAAGCAATCAGGATGGCGGTTGGCAACTTGTTCCACCAACACACGAGTCGTGGTTCCGACCATCTCGTGGGTTTTGGCAAGCGTTGAGTCAATGATGACTTTTTGAAATTCAGCCAAGCGTTCTTTTTTAGTTTTGAAACTCACGTCATCTGGCAACTCAGCGGCTGGCGTGCCCGGACGTTTAGAGTAAATAAAGCTGTAGGAGTGATCGAAATTTAATTCTTTTGCTAGATTTAAGGTATCTTGGAAATCTTGATCAGTCTCGCCAGGGAAGCCAATGATAAAGTCACTCGACAAGTGAATATCAGGGCGAATGGCTTTAAGCTTATTAATTTGATTGATATAGACATCAATCGTGTGATTGCGCTTCATCGCTGCCAAGATAGCGTTTGAGCCGCTTTGAACAGGCAAGTGCAAGTGTGATACCAGCTCTGGCAATTGTGCATAGGCATCAATGATGTCATCAGTGAACTCTAGCGGATGGCTGGTCGTATAGCGAATACGCTCGACACCATCGACATGCGAGACATAGTGCAACAGCTCAGCGAAACGGCAAATGCTGCCATCGTCTTTTTCACCGCGATAGCCGTTGACGTTTTGGCCCAACAGATTGATTTCACGTACGCCTTGCGCTGCTAAGCTATCAATCTCTGCCAAGACATCATCGAGTGGACGCGATAATTCTTCACCGCGGGTATAAGGAACGACGCAAAATGAGCAATACTTTGAACAGCCTTCCATAATAGAGACAAACGCTTTAAACCCTTCTACTCTTGGCTCAGGTAAAAAGTCGAATTTTTCAATACTTGGGAAGGATACGTCAACTGTGCCGATGCGATTTTTTGGTGCAATCTCACGCTGCTCATGTGATTGATCATACAGCTCTGGCAAACGGTGTAGTGTCTGTGGGCCAAATACCATATCGACGTAAGGCGCGCGCTTTTGAATGTTATCGCCTTCTTGAGAGGCCACGCAACCACCGACACCAATGACGAGGTCAGGGCGTTTTTCTTTTAGTTTGCGCCAGCGACCCAATTCTGAAAATACTTTCTCTTGCGCTTTTTCGCGGATAGAGCAGGTATTCATGAGAAGGACATCGGCTTCATCGATATCATGCGTGACTTCCATACCGTGGGAATCACCGAGCACATCCAGCATTTTGCCAGAATCATAGACGTTCATCTGACAGCCCTGTGTGGTGACAAAGACTTTCTTAGTCGCTGTTTTGGCAGGTGCTTGGGCTGAACTTGATTCTTTGAGTGCAGTGACAGCAGGCGCAGTAGCGGTTGTTTCAGCGACAGCAGTGTCATCGATGCGGGGATTAAATACAGTAACACTCATAAGGATAAGTCCATGATTGACTAAAAATATAGCGTGATAGGTGATTAACAGGTGGCGTATTTTATCACAACCCTATGACAATGTGAAAAATTAGCAGCGTCAATTGTTGGTCGTTATGATCAATTATTTATAACAGTATCAATTGTTTACTGCTGCTAGTAACGCGTTTGGCAAAAATTACAGCTTGCTATCACTTCTATGTTACACCGTGCTATCGTATTTATTAACAAAAGGTAAAGGTGATGGTTGAAAGTGCAACGAGTATAGTATGATGAATGCGACCATATTAGCGCGATTGATTAAATCGCGATTTACGCCGTTTTGGCATTGTTATGCTAAACATATTATTTAGCCAAATCATTTGGACACATTACAAAGAGAGTCAGTATGACAAAGCCGCAGGTTGCTCATAGCATCAAGGATAGAGAATCTATTAAGCAAAATGAAGATGCAAAACGAATGAAAGCAAGGACGCTACGAGTCAGTGCGTTAAGTTTGGCGACAGCAATGAGTGCGCTAGGATTGTCACAGGTGGCTTGTGCTGAGCTGACGTGGGGCGAAGAGGACAGTTATCAGCAAGAAGGCAGCTATCAACAAAACAGTGGCTATCAGTCGGACAATGGTGTGAGCTCATTTACAGCAGCGGCAATTGCGGCAGAACGCGGTGATGTCAGTGCTTTATACAATTATGAGCAAGCAATGAGCGGCGGTTTGTTTGCTATGTATCCCACTTATTGGCGGATGAATTTAGATCTTAATTCGCAAAGTTCGGCGGCGGTATCACAGTTTGTGCGTCAATATCCAAATACGGTGATGGCAGAAAAGCTGGTGGCGGATTTTGCTGAGACTAAAGCAGGCTCCAATGATTACGCCTCAGTACGCCAAGTTGCGAATTTAATTACCAATGCGGATGCCAGTGAGCGCTGTGCGGTTGCGCTTGGGTTCAATAATGGCGGCGATACTATGCGGGCTATGGCAGCCAAGTCTGAAGTTTGGTTGACGACCAAAAAGCAGCCAGCCTTGTGTGACCAGCTCGCGATGGAGATGAATAATAACGCGCTGATTAGCAATCAGGATCGCGCGGCGCGGCTCAAGCGTATGTTACGTAAAGGCAAAACGGGTGACATTATGGCATTGTCATCACGTTTAGGAACGCCCATTGCTTATTCAGCATTGAGTGAGATTCAACTGAATCCGTCTACTTTTTTTAGCCGTTTTAGTCGAGAACCTGCCAGTCAAAACAATCAATACCTATATCTATATGCTATGGGACGCGTTGCTGATAAGTCTTACCGTGAAGCTGCATTACAGTTAGATTTTGATGTTAAGCAAGACAATCAGCGTTCAGTTAAATTGTTGAATGCGGAGACTCGTCGCTATGCGTATCGCATCCTTGGGGTGCAACGTATGAATCATAATACGGATGATGGTTTTAATGCTGAGGCGGTTGACTGGTTCCGCAATAGCCTAGACGAAGATTTTAATTTTGAAGAAGCTGAAGATTATGCCATGGCAGCGATTCGCTTTAGCCGCTGGGATGATGTGGTCGAAGCCATCTCAAAAATGGAGGCTGAAACCCAAAAAAGTGATCAGTGGCAATATTGGCTGGCTCGCGCTTACGAACAGTCAAGCGATGCTAACAAGCGTAATACTGCTAAAAAAATGTATCAAAACTTGGCAAAAAATAATGACTATTATGGCTTAATGGCAAAGGATAAAGTGGGTCAGCGTTTTGATGCCAGTCGTTTGGGTGGTAATAACTTACCAAATGTCAGTACCGCTGATCGCGCACGTGTCATGCAAGATGCCAACTTTGCGCGTGCTTTTGCTCTATATAATGCTGACGCCAGCCGTGCCTATGCCAATCGTGAATGGAACTGGGCGGTAAAGCAGGCGCGCGACAAGCGTGATGATAACTTGATTATTGCCGCTGCTCGTCAAGCCTATGATATGGGCTGGCTCGACCGAGCAATTTATGCCGTTGATAATACTGATAGAGTAGACAGCTTAGCGTTATCACATCCGATGCCGCATCAAGATGCAGTCGTACGTTATAGTCAGTCTGCTGGTATCGACCCTGCTTGGGCTTATGGCATCATGCGTCAAGAAAGTCGTTTTGTTGCATCAGCACGCTCAAACGTTGGTGCCAGTGGTTTGATGCAGGTGATGCCTGACACGGCAAAATATATTGCTCGCAACTTAGGTGAGACCTATAGCGCCAGCCGTGCCAATAGTGGCGATACCAATATTCGTTATGGCACGTGGTATATGGGTGATATTTTCGGTAAGCTAAACCGTCAACCTGTGTTGGCAACGGCTGGCTATAATGCGGGTCCGAACAATGCCAAGCGTTGGCAACCAGTATATGGTTCGCTTGCAGCCGACCAGTACGTCGAGTCGATTGCCTTTCCTGAAACCCGTAATTACGTTAAGCACGTGATGGAAAATGCCACCATTTATAGCAGTCTATTAGGTCGTAGTCAGCCTATTAGCCAGCGCATGGGCACGATACCTGCCGCGCTCTAAAGTACTAATGTATAAACCAAAAAAACCATTCGTGAGCAATCATTAATGGTTTTTTTATGTCACTTTTGATCGTGCAATCAAAGCTAGCTTTGTCTTGACGCGATGCCGAATTCGACGCCCAACCTCGCTGATGATGACATGCTAACGTTGCAATATTTTTGTACTATTGATGCTATCATTAGCTTATGTTTACGTTTCTGCTATAGATTAAAAAAAACATTTTGCTACCATTGCATCAATTAGTGTCTTTTATACGTCCTTATAATAAGTGCTTATCAATCAACGCACACATTTTTGTTAGCTCTATTCTTAGTTTCATCAGTGTTCATACGTCGAACGCTATGAGCTAAACGATAGCCCATGTTTTTATCATTGCTAGATGCCTTCAGCCCCTATGATCAAAAAATATTTCAATCTGTCCATGTTATCCAAAGTTCGGCATCAGTCATCTATTCAGCAGATGCAGGTGCGCTCGCCATCTAATCTAACGCCAGATTTAAACCAATCAAGCTCGATAACTAATACATCTATGGATAAACTAAATACGACGCTAAGTATTGGTGCATTAGTGATATTGCAAGGCATTATGATGATGCCGGTACATGCCGCGAGCGCTGTTAAGAGTGGACAGCGTGTGTTGATGATTGAGATGACGCCAGCATTGTGTAGCATACAGCCGACGCGTGCCCGTATGCGTCAATGCTTGGAGGGTTATTCGTTGACAGTATCAGGTCTAGATATGGGATATGGTGAGCGCTGCGGACGTGGTAGTGAGCCACGTCTGACACCGTTACAGTTAAAAGTCGTCAACCGTATCATGCCTGATACGACAGTACGTAGCCAAGCTTGGCAGCGTTATGGGGCGTGTAGTCCACTTAGTGCCAGTAGTTATTTTCGCCAGATTACCAATTACGCTGGCGCATTAAAGCTGCCTAATGAGCTTAATACGGGTAATAGCTATACGGTTTCTAAATCTCGATTTATCAGTCAAATGACCCAGCTTAACAGTGGCATGTCCTCAAACAGTATTGATTTGATTTGCCAAGCGGGCAGTCGTCGTCAATCAACATTGACGGATATCCATATTTGTTATGAAGGGAGCGAATTTGGCACATGTCATAATGTTGTGAATAATTGTGGCAGTAAGTTCGTCATTTCGGGTGGAAAATAGTTTTTTTAGCCTATTTAAATGCTTATTGTTTGAATTGAGGACACGCCCTAATAATATTCGCTTATCTTAAGTGTTATATCACTATATATAACGCTTCTCAATGCTGTTATCAGCTGCCTTTTATTGCTTTATAGCACTGTATCCGTATAGGTTTACAGTAGGTATAAAAATCCTCCCGTATAAAATGTAACAATATAATCGGTGGTCGGCGTCTTATTGTCTCTAGACGATTTGCTGAACGAAGTGCTACACTAGCTCTCGGTTTATGACTGCTATATTCAGTAGGCAAGTCGCTATTTACAACGATAGTCATCAATTAGAACCATCAATCAGAATCATGAATTATCTAATCTATAATTAGGGAGTATTCAATGTCAATGAAACAGCCTTTACGTGTTGCCGTCACTGGTGCCGCTGGTAATATCAGCTATGCTATGTTATTTCGTATTGCATCTGGCGAGATGCTAGGTAAAGATCAGCCAGTTATTTTGCAATTGCTTGAAATCGCTCCAGCACTTGACGCCCTAAAGGGTGTGGTCATGGAATTAGAAGACTGTGCATTCCCTTTATTAGCAGGTGTTGTGCAGACTGATGATGCGACTGTTGCATTCAAAGATGTTGACTATGCTCTGCTAGTCGGTTCACGTCCGCGTGGTCCAGGTATGGAACGTAAAGATTTGCTAGAAGCCAACGCTGCGATTTTCTCAGCACAAGGTAAAGCATTGAATGACGTTGCTAGCCGTGATGTAAAAGTATTGGTTGTCGGTAACCCTGCCAACACCAACGCCCTTATCGCTCAGCGCAATGCACCAGATCTTGATCCACGTAACTTCACTGCAATGACTCGTCTAGATCACAACCGTGCCATGGCGCAGTTGGCTGGCAAAACTGACAGCACAGTAAATCACGTGAAGAAAATGATCATCTGGGGTAACCATTCATCAACTCAGTATCCTGATCTGACTGCTGCTACTGTCAACGGTAAGCCTGCGTTAGATTTGGTTGATCGCGAATGGTACGAAGCGACTTATATCCCAGAAGTACAACAACGTGGCGCAGCAATCATTAAAGCACGCGGTGCATCATCTGCCGCTTCTGCTGCCAACGCGGCCATTGCACACGTACGTACATGGGCATTGGGTACTGATGAGAACGATTGGGTATCAATGGGCGTTTATTCAAACGGCGAATACGGTATCGCAAAAGGCTTAATCTACTCATTCCCATGCACGTGCACTAACGGCGATTGGTCTATCGTAGATGGCGTTGATGTGTCATCAAATTTCTCTAAAGAGAAAATGGCAGCGACTGAGCAAGAGCTTAGCGAAGAGCGTGATGCGGTAGCACACCTGCTTCCATAAGTCGCCAATGTCATCATGCCATGAAGCTGTTTTATAGAAATTGATCTAAAAAAGCCCTCTACATTAGAGGGCTTTTTTTGTCTTGTCTGCCTATCCAAATACAATTGATAACGTTAGGTACACGTTGATTAACAGCTATTAAAATAAAGCTTGCTACAATAAATGTGTCAATTTAGATAATAAACACAAAGACACTCGTACCATTTAAGGAGAAAAACATGTTGGGTGAACCAGAATACAATATGAATGAATTATTTGCACAGTTGGGACTTGATAGCTCAGATGCAGCGATTGATAGTTTTATCGAAAATAATCAGTTGGATAAAGAAGAGAAGTTGATAGAAGCGAGCATTTGGACAGACAATCAGCGTGCTTTTCTACAAGAAGAATGGGAAAAAGATGCGGAATGGGTAGAGGTCATCGATGACTTAAACGTACGTATGCATCCAAATGCTTAGAAAAACCCCATTAAATAAAAACCCACTAACGTTATAAACGCTGTGGGTTTTTTTATAAATTATAGATATCGAGGGTCGCATTTAAGCTTAATAGCAACCTAAATGGGCTGCTGCTCTCGCCACTCAATCAATGCTTTCACATCATTATGGATGCCTGTTTTTAATGCTTCTAAGCCATCATAATGTCGTTCACCATGTAAATAATGCAAAAATCGAACCTGTAAAGTTGATCCATATAAATCGGCATTTAATTCTGGGAAATGAACTTCCAAACGCCAATCATGTTGTTTATCGACAGAGGGTCTGGTGCCGATATTGGCTGTCCCAAAGAGGCTATTGGAACGTAATCCTGAGATACCTGATTTGCCATCTATAGCAAGTGCCGATAAGCCATCAGCAATCACTTTCCCATCCTCGTCGAGGCTGACGACATCAACAGCAAAGATACCATGCAGGGCAGGTTTTAAACGCTGTAGGTCAATATTTGCAGTAGGAAAGTCCATTGTGCGACCTATTTTATCGCCACCAACGACCATTCCTGTAATCTCATAATCGCGACCAAGTAGCGCATTAGCAGCGTCAATATCACCAGCCAATAGTAAGTCTCGAACGCGAGTAGAGCTGATACGTGCCGCTTTACCACTATCATCAATGACGGTATGTAGGTTGGTAACATCTAAGCCATAATTCCGTAAAAACTGACTGTCACCAGTACGGTCATGACCAAATTTGAAGTCATCACCCAACACCAACGCCTTGACATTTAAGCGCAGAGCTAAAATATCCGCAAATGCTTGGGCGGATAGTGAGCGAAACTCTGCATCAAATCCTGCCACAATCAAGGTCTCAACGCCATATTCTGCTAACAAAGCTTGTTTTTCAGCGAGATTGGTGAGGCGAGCAGGCGCAGTGGCTGGCGCAAAAAATTCACGAGGCTGTGGCTCAAATATCATGACAGCAGAACCAAGATTTTGTGCATGCGCAATATCACGGACTTGTTCAAGCATCGCTTGATGACCAAGATGGACACCATCGAAGTTACCGATAGTGAGCACACAGGGCACTAAATCTACTGGACTAGTATTTGCAGTCAAATTACTTGGCGAGGCAATCAGTTGCTCAAGAAAATAGGTGTTCATAAATTTTCAGCTATGATAGATAAAACCAGATAAAAAACACACCCGTACCAAAATCAATGTGTTTAAAATCAGCCATTATAAAGTAAAATGACCATACTAACATCCTATAGTCTACTGACAATAAAAGTATGGCGCTATCCGCTCTGTCATCTTAAAATACCGTGATGTTTGTCCACATGCTTTTGTAATAACCCTCTGTATAGAAGGATCATCTTGCAACAATTATCACTCATAGACTATTAATTAATAATTACGGAGAACTTATGCCCGTTGCTGCCTTGAATGCTGTACCAACTGTTTTGTTAGAACACTATCTCACTGATGAGTTTGTCGTGCAGCGTGCAAGTAGAGACGACTTGTCAGAGATTTTGGTGATTTATAATCAGACTATTGCAGGTAAACAAGCCACTGCCAATCTCACCCCAGTGACCTGTGAAGAGCGTGCAGATTGGTTTGATGAGCATATAAACAGTCCGACGCGTCCTATTTATGTCGTAAAAGCGATGCATAAGACCACGCAGAATGCAGCGAAAACAGAGACAGCAACAATCGTCGCTTGGGGTAGCTTTAGCGATTTATATGCACGACCGGCTTATCATATCAGCACTGAGATTAGTATCTACTTGCATCAGGATTATCACGGTCAAGGGTTGGGCAGCTTATTGACATGCTGGATGTTGACACAAGCGCCAAGCCTAGGCATTCATAATGTAATCGCGCTTATTTTTGCGCACAATCAGCCAAGCTTAGGATTGTTCCGTAAGCTTGGTTTTGAGCAATGGGGATATATGCCAAAAGTGTGTGATATGCAAGGCTTTATCGCTGATGTTGTGATGCTGGGTAAAGCGGTGACATCGGATGATGCTTCAGATAAGTAAGCTAAAATAGCTTAACCCAAGATCTTCCATTGACCTTTTATCTTCTGTAGCTGATAGGTCAATGGTGCAGGTTCGCTTTGTCCTTTTAACATCAGCTCCCCAATGATGGTGGCACGGGTTTTATCATCACTGTATTGAGTATCGGTAATAGTGACGCCATCAACCGTTTGCTGAAAGGCATACTGAGTTTTAGCCAGCTCTTCTTCGAAGTTTGCCATATCTACTTTATAATATTTAACAGCTTCCTTTACCTCGCCATAATACAAGCTATCTAGTGCTTGCTTTACAGTATCTTCCGGCGTACCAGTTTCGGTGGGATTGGTTACGAGGCTCTTTTGCTTGGTCACAGAGGTGACTGGATTGATATCATCACTATCAATAGCCGTTTCATCTTTACTATTGTCAGTTATCTGCTCGCTGCCAACTGTGCTATTCGTATCCACTGTTGACGTTTGATTAGCAGCGCTATTTTCAGCATCAATGCTTTTATCAGAACTGCCTTCAGCGATGGCTGCCGTATCTTCGGCACTATTAGCTGTCTTATCGTTATCGCTACAAGCACTTAAAAGCAGTCCAGTGCTAAGGACACCAGCAGTCAGGATAGTTGGTAAGCGTAGCAAGGTTACTCGTTTGGTTATCATTATTAGCCCTCAGATTTCATTTATTCGTTAATGGTTAATTATGGCAACTATCCGTGTCATTCACTATCCATTCTCTTACTAAGCTTGTTTTGGTTTCGTAAGTGAAGCTGCTTAACCATGCTTTAGCTGGCGTGGACGGAAACCAGTGGCTAGTAATACCACGCCATAAACCAGTGCTCCCACGGCACACATAATGAGCAAAGCGGCGATACGTCGCCACTGCGCATCATCGCTAGGGAAGTAAGGCAGCATGACATAAAGTACGCCAATCATAGCGCTGGTCGCAATCGCAAACTGGGTAAATAGCTTTTTCCAATGGCTGCCAAAGCGGAAAATATCACGTTTATGTAAGAAGTAATATAATAAGCCTGCGTTAACAAAGGCCGCGCCCGTGGTTGCTAAGGCCAAGCCGCCATGTAGTGGAATCTCTAAGAAATAAAATATACCGATGAAAATGACACTAAAAATCATGTTGGCAAAGACAGAAATGATACCGATTTTTACGGGTGTTCTGGTATCTTGACGGGCAAAAAAAGCAGGGGCAAAGATTTTAATAAGCATAAAGCCTAAAATACCACCAGCCATACTACGTAATGCGAGCGAACTCATCTGCGCATCGCGTAAGGTAAACTCACCGCGCAAAAACAGCGCTTGCATCAGTACATCGGCAAGTATAAACAACGCTGCTGATGCAGGGACACCGACTAAAATGATTAAGCGTGCCGCCCAATCGATAGTCTTTTTAAAGCTAAAATCGTCTTTTTGCGCCTCACTCTTTGACAAGCTTGGCAAAATGACTGTACCGATTGCCACGCCAATCAAGCCTAATGGCAGCTCACTCATACGCTCTGCGGCATACAGCCAAGAAACCGAGCCGCCAATCATCAATGACGCAAAAATGGTATTGAGCAGCAGATTAATCTGAGTGACAGAGACGCCAAAGATGGCAGGCAGCATGAGTTTTAAAATACGGCGAACGCCTTCATGCTGAAAGTCGACCTTGGGTGCGACCAGCAGCTTTTGTTGCCATAGCTGAGGCAGCTGTAGTAAGAATTGCAACAATCCTGCGATAGCGACTGCATAGCCTAGAGCCATGATAGGAACATCGAACATAGGGGCAAAAATTAGCGCGCCACCAATCATACATAAGTTCAATAACACGGGTGCAAAGGCAGGCGCAGCAAAGCGTCCGTAGCTTTGTAAAATGCCACTGGCAAAGGCGGTCATAGAAATAAATAGCAAATAAGGAAAGGTCAGACGCAGTAATTCAGCGGTAATAGCAAACTTACCTGGTTGATCCGCAAAACCAGGCGCGAATAAAGTCACGACCCAAGGTGCCATTAAAATAACAACGACGGTAAGCATCGACAAAACTAACAACAGAGCGCCTGAAGTACGACTGACTAAGATTTGTACCTGCTGCAAACTATATTTTTCTTTGTATTCAGATAGCACAGGGACGAAGGCTTGGCTAAAAGCACCTTCTGCAAACAGACGCCGCAAAAAGTTTGGGATTTTGAAGGCGACTAAAAAGGCATCCATCAGACCACCAGCGCCAAAGACGCCTAACAATACGACATCGCGTACCAGACCTAAAATACGAGACAGCATGGTCATACTACTGACCACCATGGTTGAACGAAATAACCGACTTTTTGCCATGAGAACCTATTGTGCTAATTTGTTTAATGAAGGTTGTTTACTGATGGTTGTTTACTAAGTTGCTGCTATCAAAAAGCTGACGAATTATAGCATTTTCATAATCGAGATAAATGGATTGGATGTGGAATATGACATTTGGAAAACTGAGGTTTCTTACATTAAATCATTTTATAAATTTTGTTTAATATCTTAAATAGCTCAGCCCGCTTATCAATCATAGATTCTCTGTAGCTAGCTGCATCACTTTCATCAAAAAATATATCTAAAGACGATACTCTCTTTCTAAAGGATATAACTGTTTCACCATATGATCTCAATGAGACGGAAGCTTCGTCATAACCGAATAGTAGTAGTAATGATTCTGCTTTGGTCAGTTCGCTAAAGCTATCGTATAAATCATTTTGAGAATCTAATAGGTTGCTAGATGGTAAGATCGTACTATCTAGTAGTAATCTTCTACGCCAATCAGAAGAAAGTGACCAATACCTTAAAGCAATATTATTAAAATTCTCTACTTTTTCTGCAACTTCTTTTAACATCTCAAACTCGCGTTCTATTTTAGCTTTTTTAAGCTCATTACGATGTTGTGTTGAAGATAATAGAAAAGCAATAACGCCTGCTATCAATGCGCCCAAACCTATTTTCACTGCTGAATCGACCACTTCAATCCAAGTCATAATATTTCCAGTCGATGGTTAATAATTATTAAAGTTGAGTGAGTCTTTTTATTTTAATAGAGCGGCGACCATCTCACGTAATTTTGCCCATTCAAAATAATCACCGGGATCCGTTTTGCGACCAGGGGCAATATCGCTATGACCTGTTAGATGACGACGAGTTTTGGGGTAGGTGGCATAAATGGCACAGACCACTTTTGCAAGTACCTCATATTGTGCGGCGGTGAAGGACACAAAATCAGACCCTTCAAGCTCAATACCGATGCTATAATCATTACATTCAGGGCGACCCAAGTAGCTAGAGCGTCCAGCATGCCACGCGCGCTCATTAAAATTAACAAACTGAGTTATCGCGCCATCACGCTCGATAAATAAGTGAGCCGAAACCTCCGCGCCTTTAATCGTTTGAAAATAGGGATGCGCCGCCCAGTCTAGCTGATTGGTAAATAATGCTTTAACGTAATGGATGTCGTCAGCATCAGACGCTCCGAACTCGTTCGGCGGTAGGCTGATATTATGAATAACAATAGTATCAATACTCATATCTGTTGGTCGCAGATTGCAGTTTGGTGATGCAAGGTATGTGGCGGCAGATAATCTGCCATCGTTAATCGTTATTGGTGTTATGGACATAATATTCTCTTTTATCATGATATTAATAAGTGGGCATTGACCGCTGGTTGCTAGCCATTTCTATCAATTAATAGCCATTCTGACAGTAACTACCTTGATAACAGTAGTTTTGATAGTAACAACTTTGATAACAGCCACTTTGACTAAGATATTTCAATGACTTAGCTCGTATATGGTTTTTAAGGTTATTTTAGTGAACGATCCAATCGGCATTATCAACCAGCCACCAATCACGCTATCGGCGTATGAATAATAACGTGCGAGGTTTACCCCATGTCTCTAAAGGCTAATTTTTTATCTGTAGATTGTACCCTAACTACTATGAGTCAACGAGCGCGTTTACCACTTGCTATTGCAGGATTGCTACTCTCTGCACAAACGCAAGCTTTTTTGCCAACCCCAGCATCATTAGTAACGACAGAGGCATTAGCGCCTACGCCGCAATCTGCTGCAATCGCTAATAATACGCCAAATAATGACGCTCCAGAAGATACCCAAGGGCTAGAAAAAAGCAACGTTGAGCAATTATTAGCCAAGTGGCGTGAGCAAGCAGCAACACAAAACTTAGCCCAAGATACGACATGGCGACGTTTATTATATTTCTTTGATGATCAAAAGAATTTGATTGGTAAGAAAAAAGACACCAGCATGGTTGATGAGGCTGACCTTTTTTTAAGTAAGAATGGACAGCATGATTCAGCTGCCGAGCTAGATGCATTACTCGTCGCTCTCGCTAATGAGGTAGCGACAACGAATAACCGTACTGTTAAAAAAAATACTGCTAATAATTCGGTATTATGTCGTTTTCCAGCCCGCGTACAATGGCTGACCAATACATTAGGCATTGATAAGACGGCGCTACAAGTTGACTGTCCGGAGTTGAATGAATGGATGCAAAAGATCGCCCCCGAGCAGCTATCTATCATGTTTGCCCAAGAGTATTTAGACAACCCTTTATCAGCCTTTGCTCATACCTTATTGCGTATCGACTCAAAAGCGAGTGTGGCAGATCCGAGCCAGATTCATCACGCGGTTGCGCTGAATTATACGGTTGGTGGTAATCCAAAAGACAATTTTGTGGTGTATGCCATCAAGTCAATGATCGGCGGTTATGACAATCTCATTGAAATTGATCCTTATCCAGCAAGGCTGGCCAAGTATCTGCAAGAAGACGAGCGTGACGCATGGACGTATCAATTGGATTTGACACCAGCGGAAGTCCAGCAGATTATGTTGCACGTTTGGGAAACCAAAGATTTAAAATTGCCGTATTACTTCACCACAGATAACTGTGCGTCTGAGATTTTACGCTTAATTGATGTGGTGCGTCCGCAGCAGCAGTTATTGAGTCAGCTGCCTTATGCGGTTATTCCCTCAGATGTCGTGCAATTACTTGATGATGAGGGCTTGCTTGCCAGCACCAACTATACCCCTGCTGATAGTACTTTACGCCAAGCGCAGTTAAACAAGGTCAAAGAGCAGCGCGAGCAATTCGGCTATCACAACAGCGCCAAGCAGACGATCAATGAGATTAAATCTGCCCAACTTAATGTGGTTTCGAGCATGTCAGCTGACGGACAGACGTTATTGCAGCCTAATATAGCGGTATCAGATAACAATCCAATAGATAGACATCCGCTGCAACTGGCTCATATGGGACTAGGGCAGCGCGGTGATAATAACTATATCGATTTGGGTTTACGAGCGGGCTATCATGATATTCTCGATCGCCCCTCAGGATTCCCACAGTTTTTTGATTTAGAAGGCGCATCTGCGACTTTGCGCCTGTACGACACCGATAATGACAAAGCCAATCAGCCAAACAGTGTGGTTTTGCAAAATGTGACGTTGATTCGTGGGCGCTCATTTAATCCGGTCAATTCTGCCAAAAAAGGCAAAACGTGGGGCGCTAGCATCGAGGCGACGCGTGTGAATGATGGCTCCCAGCAAGACGGTCGCGATCATTTAGTTGGGAGCTTGGGCTATGAATCAGGTTGGTCATGGGCATTTGGTACGCCTCGCACAGGTACAGGCGAGATGCCGCCGCAGCTATGCTATACCTTTTTGTCCGGCACAGCGCAAGCAGGGCGCGGTATCAATAAAGGCTTTCGCGTTGGTGCTGGCGTCAATGCAGGCTGTCGTTATCAGATTAACAATCAGTTACGCGCGCAGGCTGAATTGCAACTGCCATATTGGTATCATGGCAGCAGCGATGAGTCTAATTCACGTGGTCATTATTGGCAGCCGATATCGACATTAGGGCTGCAGTATGATATCGATAAAAAACAAGCATTACGCATTAATGCCAACTACGAATGGCAAGATCGTGTTGATGCCAATGAAGACGTACAGCTGTCGTACAGACGCTATTTTTAACATTTATTACTGAAAAGATGTATAGGTTATTAAAAAGATGTATAAGCAGTCATTAGAAATGGCGTTCGAATAAAGGATAAATGATGAGTACGCAAAATTTATTGATTATCGGTCAAGGTGATATTGGTTTGCCAGTCAGCAACCAGCTGGCACAGGACGGCTTGAATGTCACAGGTTTGGCTCGTGGTGAGCGCCATCATTACTCTTTGGATGATAACGCTGAATTTATGCAAGCCGATGCATTGACTCTGACGGCTGAGCAGCTGCGAGATTTTACGGCGATAGCAATTATCGTTACCCCCGATGATTATTCGACCAGTGGCTATCATAATAGCTACTTAGCAATTAGCCAGCATTTGGCAACGCTTGCGGACAAACTCACCAACCTTTCACGCATTGTCTTTATTTCGTCAACGGGTGTTTATGGGCAAGATAACGGCGAATGGATTGATGACAATACCGCGCCTGTGACGCCAGAGCGTGAAGCCTCGCAAGTGATATTGCAAGCAGAACAAGTCCTGCAACAAGGCTTTGGTGATAAAGCCATTATCATTCGTCCAAGCGGTATTTATGGACGCGCGCGTCTCATGCGTCTGCGTAAAGCCCGCGAGCCACAAAAGGAAGCAGTAGCAGCGGAGCATTGGAGCAATCGGATTATGGATCGCGATTTGGTCGCTATCATCGTTAACGTACTGACTATCGATGCGCCCAAGCCCCTGTATATTGCTACTGATTATGCGCCAGTCACGACTTTTGAGTTGGGCGTTTGGTTAAGTCAGCAGATAAATGAAACGCCTCCTGCTCTTGACGATAAAAAAGCAGCGGTTACGGGAAAACGCTTGCACAGTAATATTCCATTAGCTTGGTTGGCATATCCTGATTGGCAAGTCGGTTACCGTGATATTTTGCGTCATCAAGAACAATATCAAGAACAACATCAAGAATAATATGCCAGTTTGATTTAATTAGAATTATTTTTGTATTTTATAGCTTATGGAGATTTCATGACCCAGCCTTCTACTTCTGACACTCATTTACCCAGTGCTGATCTTAAAAAAGCAGTAGGCGGTACAGTTTCAGAAGGCAATGCTGAGCAGTCGTCTATTTTGCCAGATACTACCCAACCTGCGATTGTACATCCTAATTTTGACCCGAGTCGCTTGGCACTTGATCCTGCCAGACCCTTGAGCGATATTCCAGAACCTGCTAGGCGCTTAAATGGTCAATTGCAACGACTCTATGGTCGCTCTGCGCGTTTTTACCAGCCTAAAGAACACAGCTTATCAAAATGGTCGCTGATTGCTTCAGAAGTATTGGACGAGCATCTGTCATTACTGCGGGCAGCAGAGCTTGTCGAGTTTCCAGACAGCTTTTATCACAATCACAGCGCGCAACCATTATTATCATCATTAAATGGTATGACTTTGCTCGACATGGCCGATATTCAGCAGGCGCTTCGTGCTTATCCAAAACTGCATCGTTACGGTTTTGCACTGAATGGCTCTTCTGTAAGTACCGATACGAGCGTTAGTAATAATGCTAAAAACAAACAGGCTTCTTTACGTGCATTGACCAAACGTTATAACCCAGATGAATTGCTCAACAGTGTTTACGCCGAAGATTGGCAAGTGGTGTTGCAGCCGCAGCAATTTGAGACAGGCGAGGGCAGTTTGGCTACTGACATTATGGCGTGCAGCGTCGCTGTCCATGCATTGAGGCAGTGCGAGACACGAAAAAGTATCAATCACCGCTATAGTGCCGCGCAAATCTGTCAGCACATACGCAGTTATCTGCTGAGTCAAATCATTTGTGAGCCATCGCAGCGCCATGCATACCGTCAAATACGCATTTTCACAGGACATGTTATTGTTGCCGCGTATCATTTAGGTTGGGAGATACAAGTGAGTGATGACGGTCAGTGTTATTTTAATCTCTCATCGCGCAGTGGCCTATTGACTCGTTATCCTAACATGCAGGATTACGACATCAATGGTTGGTCAAGCTGATCAATAATGCGTACAATAACGCCAATTTTTTGCTCTTCTTTTTGTCAATAGGAACGCTTCCATGCTTAATGCCTCAATGCCTAATGCGCAACACCCTTCTTTCTCCTCACATCAATTTATCCAACTGGCTTTAGACAATCAAGTTCTCAAATTTGGCGAGTTTGTCCTCAAGTCTGGTCGCATCAGTCCGTATTTTTTTAATGCAGGCTTGCTGGCGTCGGGTGAGATGTTGTCGTTGCTCGCGTGTGGTTATGCTGATGCCTTGGCTGAGCAAATGGCTGCTAGTCATAACGGTACAGATGAGCAGGAGCTGGTGATATTTGGGGCAGCGTATAAAGGTATTCCTTTTGTGGCAGCAACCGCGCAAGCCTTATGGATTCATCATGGTATCAATGCCAAGTGGGGCTATAATCGTAAAGAAGCCAAAACCCATGGCGAAGGTGGCAACTTAGTAGGCGCTGACGTTAGTGGTAAAGCAGTCTGGGTACTCGATGATGTCATTACCGCTGGTACGGCGATGCGCGAAGTGGTTGAGATTTTAGAGCAAGCGGGCGCTAGCGTTGCTGGTATTATCGTTGCCCTTGACCGTAAAGAAAAAGGTCAGGCTGAGCATTCTGCTATTCAAGAGTTGGCGTCAACATTAGAGGTACCAGTGCGCGCGCTCGTCGATATCGATGATTTAATCAGTTATTTGGCAGATGACTATGGCGTACAAAGCGATCAGCATAAAGACGCGACCCAACTTGCCAAGATGCAACATTATCGCGCGCAGTACGGCGTATAGTTGGGTACTGAGTTTGAAGCTGTTCTACATTAATAATATAACGTAAGTGAGCTTTATCATGAGCCAAGAAAATCAAAAAAAATCGTTAAATATACTCGTTATTATGGATCCTATCGAGCAGGTTAATTATAAAAAAGACACGACCCTTGCTATGATGTGGTCGGCACAAGACCGTGGGCACAGCCTTGGCTATTGTCAGATTTATGATTTGTGGTTGGATCGTGGGCAACTGATGGTTGATACGCAGCCAGTGACCGTCAAGCGTGATCCTAAAGATTTTTATACATTAGGGGATAAAGCGACAGCACCAATCAGCGACTATGACGTGGTGTTGATGCGTAAAGATCCGCCGTTTGACATGCGTTTTATTTATGCCACTTATATGCTTGATCATGCCAAAGCTGCTGGTGTGCTAGTGGTCAATGACCCACAAGCGATACGTGATTGTAATGAAAAGCTATTTGCCACGTGGTTTAGCGATTATATGAGCCCAACGATTGTGACCAGTAAACAGGCGCATATTCGCAAGTTTATCGCTGAGCAGCAAGACGTCATTGTTAAGCCATTAGATGGTATGGGCGGTACGGGGATTTTCCGTTTGACCGCAGATAGTCCAAATATCGGCGTCACGCTTGAGATTTTAACTGAGCTTGAAACCTTGCCGATTATGGCACAGCGTTATTTACCAGAGATCAAAGAAGGCGATAAGCGCGTGTTGATCGTTGATGGTGAAGTGGTCGATTATAGCTTGGCGCGTATTCCCACCAAAGGCGAGACCCGTGGTAATCTTGCTGCGGGTGGTAGCGGTGTTGCGATGCCGCTCACCGATGTCGAACGTCAAGTGGCAGAAGTCGTGGCACCTATTGTTAAAGAAAAAGGTCTCATGTTCGTCGGGCTCGACTTAATCGGCGGTCGTATTACCGAGATTAATGTCACCAGCCCAACGTGTGTACGTGAGATTGATGATCAATGCGGTACAGATATTGCAACGGACTTTATCATTGCCATTGAGAATAAATTAGCAGTTTGCGCAACGCTGTAAGGATAGAGTGATTTATCACTAAGCTATGCGCACAATACTTGAAAAACAGTGTGCTAAGATAGATTGATAAACAGCATCTTTTCATAGCGCATAAAAAGGCGATAAAACGTCATTTATAAACGATGCTTTTATGATTTTTCGATAGCATTTATAAAAACCAAGTCGTGATTGCTCGCGGCTTGGATTTTTGTTATTGACAGTGCATAAAGTGCTACATATCAGCCAACGATTTACACTATACTATGCGAGATTTTATAGGGTCATTATTGGCTGATGACTAAGATGATCATAGGATAATAAGTCCTTCATATAAATAAAGAAAAGATAGGCAGGCGTTCATGAAAGCACCGCATATATTAATGATGGCCGCGGGTACTGGCGGGCATGTGTTCCCAGCGCTGGCAGTGGCTGAGGAATTGACTCAGCGTGGTGCGGTTATTCATTGGCTAGGAACGCCAAATGGTATGGAAAATGGCTTGGTTGCACCGACTGGTTATCCTTTTCATGCGATTGAGATGCAGGGTTTACGCGGTAAAGGAATCGGGCGTTTATTGAAGTTGCCAGTGACTTTATTATCAGCGACGATGGCAGTTATAAAGGTGATTCGTAGTAATCAAATTGACATAGTTGTCGGTTTCGGTGGTTATGTGACAGCGCCTGGCGGCATCGCTGCACGTCTGACCAATACGCCTCTGATTATCCATGAACAAAATGCCATTGCAGGCATGAGTAATCGCTACCTATCCAAGATTGCAACCAAGGTACTGCAAGCATTTGAGGATACCTTTGCCAATAGTGCACAGGATGCTAAGCTTGAAACGGTGGGTAACCCAGTACGCAATGCTATCACTGGTGTCTCTGAACCAACGGTGCGTTATGATGTTAATGACAACTCACCGCTCAAATTGTTGGTGGTGGGTGGCTCACTTGGTGCACAAGCCTTAAACGACACTGTGCCAAAAGCGCTGGTATTGCTCAATCAGCCTTTTGAAGTGCGTCACCAATGCGGGCGTAACAATGAGGCTGCCACACAAGCGGCTTACGATGAGCAAGACTTGAGTATGCACAAGTTTGTGGTACAGTCTTTTATCGACGATATGGCCGCCGCTTATAATTGGGCAGATATTATTGTTTGCCGAGCAGGCGCATTGACGGTTACGGAAATCCAGAACGTTGGTATTGCCGCAATTTTTGTACCGCTGCCGCATGCGGTAGATGACCATCAGACTGCTAATGCCTGCACTTTAACCTCACACGATGCGGCGATTTTGTTACCGCAGTCTGAGTTGACAGCGCAGCGTTTGAGCAATGAGCTTGCTGCCCTTAATCGAGAGAAGTGCCTAGCGATGGCCAAAAAAGGCCATGCCCTTGCCAATCGAAGTGCGAGCAAGCAAGTTGCTGATATTATCTGGCAAACGCTGTAGCCTATATTCTTATAACTGACTGTTTTTATTACCAATTATTTTGATACACTAAATTGTATTAGCCTTAATAAAGAGAAGCCCTATGTCTAACCCTGCGAAAGCTCTACCTAAGCGTTTGATTGAAATACCAGAAATGCGTCGTATTCAGCATTTGCATTTTGTCGGTATTGGTGGCTCGGGGATGTGCGGTATCGCGGAGGTGATGAACAATCAAGGTTATCAAGTAAGTGGTTCCGATATCGCTGAGAGTTTAGTAACCAAACGTTTGGCACAGATTGGTATTGATATTGCGATCGGTCATGATTCTAAGAACATCGCCAATGCTGATGTCATCGTTGTATCGTCAGCGATTGATCGCAGCAACCCTGAAGTAAAAGCGGCATTAGAAGCACGTTTGCCAGTGGTACGCCGTGCCGATATGCTGGGCGAGTTGATGCGTTATCGTCACGGTATCGCTGTTGCTGGCGCTCATGGCAAAACCACGACGACCAGTTTGTTGACTACCATGATGGCAGAAGGGCAACTCGATCCTACCTACGTAATTGGCGGTAAGCTGAATGCATCTGGTAAAAATGCTGCGCTGGGTAGCAGTCGTTTCTTGGTGGCAGAAGCCGATGAGTCTGATGCGTCGTTTTTATCGTTACATCCGATGGCCGCGATTATCACCAATATCGATCAAGACCATATGGAAACGTATGAGAATAGTTTTGATAAATTGAAAGCCGCTTATATTCAGTTTTTACAAAATATGCCATTCTATGGTTTGGCGGTGGTCTGCGGTGACGATCCTGAATTGTATGCGATGATTGATGATATTGGTCGTCCCGTACTGACCTTTGGACTTGAGCCTTTTAACGACGTTCAAGCCATCGACTTGGTAACGGAAGGCACGAAAACTCACTTCACGGTACTGCGCCGTGACCGTGAACCTTTACGTTTGACTCTCAATATTCCTGGTACTCACAACGTTTACAATGCACTTGCTGCTATTACCATGGCGACTGATGAAGGGGTGGATGACGAAGCGATCAAACGCGCTCTGCAAAAATTTGAAGGCGTTGGTCGCCGTTTTGAGCAGCATGCCTCTGTCAATCTTGATGATGGTAATGTTTTATTGATTGACGATTATGGTCATCACCCAAAAGAAGTCGATGCCACCATTAAAGCGGCCCGTCAAAGCTTCCCTGAACGTCGTTTGGTAATGATGTTTCAGCCGCACCGTTATAGTCGTACGCGTGATTGCTTCGATGATTTTGTTGAAGTACTCTCTAGCGTTGATGAATTATTATTATTAGACGTATATTCAGCAGGTGAAAGCCCAATTACTGGCGCTGATACCAAATCATTGGCGCGTAGTATTCGGTTGCGCGGTGAAGTTGAACCGACGATTATTGACAAGGACAATTTAGCTCCTGTCATGCAGCGTTTATTAAAAGCCAATGACATGCTCATTACTCAAGGTGCAGGTAATGTAGGGCAGATCGCTGTCGACTTGGCTGCCAATAACCTTTACATTAAGTAAGCTAAAAAATTCTAGGAACGATCTTCATGACGACTGATACTAAAGAAAATACCAGCACTCAAAATTTAGATAATTTAGATAGCAATGATGCCACTCTAAACACGACGACCAGTGATGCAAAAGATGCCAGACAGTTTGGTAAAGTGGCGGTTGTCTATGGCGGCAGTAGCAATGAACGCAGCGTATCGTTAGACAGCGGTGCTGCCGTATTGCAGGCGCTACAAAACCAAGGCGTTGATGCCACTCATTTCGATCCTAAGCATCAAGACATCACAGAGCTACGCGAGTATGACCGCGTGTTCAACGTACTGCATGGTCGCGGCGGCGAGGATGGTTTGTTGCAAGGTGTGCTGCAATGGTTTGATATTCCGCAGACGGGTTCAGGGATTTTGGCATCAGCGCTGGGTATGGATAAGGTTCGTACCAAGCAATTATGGCAAGGTTGTGGGTTAGCAACCGCTCCATTTTCATTGTTAACAGCTGAGACTGACTGGCAGCAAGTGGTGAATATGCTTGGCTTGCCGCTGATTATCAAACCAGTCCATGAAGGCTCAAGTATCGGTATGACCAAAGTCAATAACCTTGATGAATTGCCTGCCGCTTATGCAACGGCGGTGCAGTGCGGTGACGCGGTGATGGCTGAGCGCTGGATTACTGGGCGCGAATTTACCATTGTTATTATCGATGACGAAGCTTATCCGGTTATTCGCCTTGAGCCTGCTGATATTACCAACTTCTACGATTTTGAAGCCAAGTATAATCGTAATGATACCAGTTACTATATTCCGTGTGGTTTGAGCGCTGCTGATGAAAAGCATTTACAAGATCTGAGCCTTGCAGCGTTCCGTGCCGTTGATGCCAAAGGCTGGGGACGCATCGATGCTATGCAAGATGAAGCAGGCAACTTCTGGTTGCTTGAAATCAATACAGTGCCAGGCATGACCAGCCATAGCTTGGTTCCGATGGCAGCCAAGGCTCGAGGCATGGACTTTGATGCATTGTGCTGGCATATTTTAGCGCAGACATTAGAGTGACTGGTATAGCAGTTATTGCTTAAATAGTTATTTAGCATTGCTACTTTTCAATATTGTTCATTCTTTAACATTGTTCATAATGCTATTGATATTTATTGAGACAGTTGTCATTAATAGGCTGTCTTAATAAACCAGTGATAAAACTTATGAATCATTAGATTTGAATTTTTCTTATAGCCTAAGAATACTAGTAGACGAGAACGGGTTAATGTATCACTAGAGCTGCTATACCACAGCGTCATGTAAACTTGTGTAAATTCGTTGTCACTAGTAGGGGTTAAGCTATTGTTTAACCATAAAATACGTTAATATTGTAATTATAGGTCTGTTTTAGTGATATTTCTGTTTTCTATGAATTTAGCCCATAAGTTATTCATAAATTAAGAAAAATGTTACGTTTAAATGAGCATAATGTCATCCTATAAATCGTTTTAGTAAAATATTTTGATAATATGTCAACTTAATAGGCCTCTGCAAAAATATGCAGATTTACATTTATAAATAGCATGATCAGTTTTATGCAAATATAGGGACAAAGGTCGTTATGGCTCAAACTGTCAACGAGGTAACTGACTTGATGAGTGATAAAACCCGTCGCCCAAACTCTAAGTTCCAAGTACCGACTTCGCTCAAATATTTTTTTATGGTATTGGTACTAGGGTTGCTCGTACTGATATTGATAATGGGTGGAAAAGCGTTGCGTGATGCACCGCCAGCTTCTATCCATGTGAATAATCAGGGTTTGACCGTTACCCAATATCGCGCATTGCAACAGGTTATGAATCAACAAAAGGTAAGCAGCTTTTTTACCTCTGATTTGCAAGCGTTAAGAGATATTACGACGGGTCTGGCTTGGGTTGATCAGGTCAGTATTTCTCGTGATTGGCAACGGGGCATAGTCGTTACCGCATTACCTAAGCAAGCGGTTGCTAATTTTGGTACAGAGCGTTTGGTGGATGCAAAAGGTGCGGTTTTTGTCCCTGCTGATAGTAAAGATCTGACGCAAGAACGCTTCGCCACCTTACAAGGTGAGATAACGCAAGCCCCAGTTATCATGCAGCAGATGCAGCAAGTTAACGACTGGTATGCGCCACTTGGTATGCAAGTCGAAGATATTATCCTGTCACCAAGAATGACTTGGCTGATTCGTTTTGACAATGGACTGCGTGTGATTGTTGATAATGAGAATACTGCGCAAAAGCTGCTGAGTTTAAGTCAGCTGCTCGGCAATCAGTTAAGTGAGCGTCGAGGCGAAATACAGTCTGTAGATTTGCGCTATAAAAATGGTTTTACCATTGCTTGGGATATGGCACAGCCAAAAATTGATGAAGCAGAATAACGATAGATAGATAGCACAAGCAAAAACTGGTTAGCATTTTAGTTTGAGCTATTTTGATAGTTTGTAGCACAGAATATACAACATCATAGCGTGTTGATAACGCTTTTTTTAATGATCTAATGGAGACGTCATTTGGTCTCCTGTTTAGCGATAATTTGTCTGGTACCATGAAAAATACTGAAAATCTGGTTGTTGTCCATCTAAGTGCCACGGCAGTCTATGTCGTCATTGGTAACGTTGTCTCTGCAAAAGACATCCGTATTCTGGGCGTGGGACAAGTCAAAAATAGCGATTTTTACCAAGGTCAAATAAAACACCGTGAACGTCTACAAGGTGCTATTAAACAAGCCATTCAAGAAGCAGAAGATACTGCCAATTGCCGCGTGCATAGTGTGTGGTTGACCTTAGCGACACCGGAATTATCGAGCAAAAATAGTGCAGGCGAGGTACGTGTAGAAGATGAGGCGGTACGTGCCAAAGATATGGTGCAGGCGTTGTCTAATGCCAAGTCACGCGATCTATCATCAGACTATTATTTAATGCATTGCTGTCAGCAAGGTATTTATGTCGATGATCAAGATTTCATGGTGGATGATGCGATCGAAATGATGGCGCATAATATTACTGTGATGTACCACATGATGATGATGCCCGTTGCTAGTCGTCAGAATATCCAAAAATTATTGCAAAGCTGTGATGTTGGTATTGACCACATTGTATTTGATGCAGTGACGAGTGCTGAATATAGTTTGATGAGTGACGAGCGCCAGCAAGGGGTTTGTTTGGTAGATATTGGTGCTAGTACGACCAGTATTTGCGTTTATAAAGAAAACAAGCTGATATTTACCCATTGTATCGCGACAGGCAGCCACGAAGTGACGATGGATATCTCAGCTGATTTTGGTATCTCCATGATTGAAGCTGAAAAGCTGAAAAAAACCCATGGTACTGTCGATGTCAATAGTGTCGATCCTAGCTCATTCTTTATCTTTAAACCACAAGGAACAGGTGACGAGATTAATATTGGTATTTATAATCTAGCCCGCATTATAGAGGCGCGCTATGTGCAGATATTTACGGAAGTTGCTCGTCAATTGCATGAGGCTGATCTCATCGGCTATATCGACAAAGGTATCGTACTCACAGGTGGCGGTACGGCGATTAAAGGTATGATACCCTTTACCAAAAAATTGCTCAAAATGCCCGTAGTATTAACCAACACTCATCCTGCTATTAGTGCTCATAATCATTTTGATAATGATGAGTCATTTAAGCAGCTAAACAGTCAAGTAAATGATCGTGCTTATCAAACGGCATTTGGTACACTATTATATAGTCAAAGCGAGCAGTTTCGCCGTAGTGAAAAAAGCGAGCCTGAAGCGATTCAAAAAAATCGAGTCACTGGTGTTTTTCAAAGTGCAGGGCAGCGTTTTGCTAGTGTACTCAAAAAGATATTATAATCTGTTAGCAAAACATACTTATATTAAGCAGCATAAGAGTATGCAGCTATATAATAGGCAAGAATACGAAAAGTAACACCCTGTACCATACTGGCATATTTTGGCTAGCACAATTATCTAAGCCATTGCCCTGTTTTATTTAAATACAATTATATATAGTAAGTCGATAGCGCGCCATATAAGTGTGTTACCAAGTATCGACCATCACGCTATCTGCAACTGGAGAAACCTTTTTATGTCAAAATACACCATGCCAGATGATAACCAGCCTCAAAATAACGGCCAAGCAAGCTTCACTGTATTCGGTGTTGGTGGTGGTGGCGGTAATGCGGTTGAACATATGGTACAACAAGGGATTAGAGGTGTAACGTTCGTCTGTGCTAATACGGATAAACAAGCGCTTGATCGTTTAACTGCACCGCATAAATTGCAACTTGGCGCAAAAACGAATCGCGGTTTGGGCGCAGGGGCGAACCCAGAAGTTGGGCGTGAAGCAGCAGAAAGCGAAGAAGAAGCCATCCGTGCATTACTCGAACATTCAGACATGGTGTTCATCACTGCTGGTATGGGCGGTGGTACGGGCACAGGTGCGGCGCCTGTGGTTGCTCGTATTGCTAAAGAAATGGAAGTTTTGACAGTTGCCGTCGTAACTACGCCATTTAAGTTTGAAGGTGGCAAACGTATCAAGGCTGCTAAGGCTGGTATTGAGCAATTGACTAACTTTGTTGATTCTATCATTACGATTCCGAATGATAAGTTGATGAGTGTCTATGGCAATATCTCTATGCAGGATGCCTTTAAAAAAGCGGACGATGTGTTATTACATGCAGTTCAAGGTATTGCTGAAACTATTGCTAGTGAAGGTATGATCAATATCGACTTTAACGATATCCGCACTGCTATGACTGCCAAAGGTCATGCGATGATGGGTATCGGCCGTGCTAGCGGCGATGATCGTGCGCGTCAAGCAACTGAGAAAGCCATCAGATCACCATTACTTGATGACTTGCGTTTAGAAAATGCAAAAGGTCTATTGGTTAATGTGATTTCTTCTGAATCACTCTCATTGGATGAGATGAGCAAAATCAGTGTTATTGTCGAAGAAATTACAGATATCGACGATGCACATATTTTCTATGGTTCAGTGATTGATGAAAAAATGGGTGATGATTTACATGTCACTGTTATTGCAACGGGTCTGACTTTAGATGAAAACGCTGGGCAAGAGCCAGAAGTAGTCGAGGCACCAGTTCCTTCTGTCAATAGCACTCAGCCTGTTGACCCTAACGTGCATACCAGTGCTTTAAACAGCCAGAAGCAATCGCAAGCTCAGATGTATCAAGAAACGGCTAGTGCTACTCGCTCAAGCGCGCCTCAAGAGCAGGCGAAAACCAAAACCAATAGCATTCAAGACTATCTAAAACGTCAACAAAATAAATAATATTTTCAGATGTTTGGAATAAAAAAAGCCAGTACTAAGTTGCTGGCTTTTTTGTGTTTATAGAAAATGTCCATATATTAGCAAACTGATTCAGCTATGAGCGCGCTCTATTTATAAAAATCGCCTCTCGATGCGAAAATAATCATTAATAAATAGGCGTATAAAACAATTTATGATTGTAACATTTGGCTGTTATTTCCCTGTTTTAACAGAGGCAATGTGATCAATAAGACATGAGAACCATCAAAATTTATTGACGATAAGTGTTATCAATCAAGGAGATAAGGAAATTAGCGAGTTTTAACTATGGCGAACTAGGGGCGGGTAATGATACACTATGGCAATTGTAACAAAATATGTGAGAAGACAGCCATGAACCAAAGAACCATAAAAACTGCTATTGCTGTTACAGGTATTGGTCTCCATAGTGGTCAGCCTGTTGACTTAGAGTTTCATCCGCAACCTATTGATACAGGTATTGTTTTCGAGCGTTCTGATATCGAAGGCAGTCAGCCGATTCCAGCCAGTGCTTTTTTAGTACAAGACACTATGATGTCGTCAAACCTAGTGTTTGGTGGCACACGTGTGGGGACGGTCGAGCATTTGCTTAGTGCCATTGCAGGACTTGGCGTGGATAACCTTTTAATTCGTGTATCGGCCTCAGAGATACCGATTATGGATGGTAGTGCCGCTCCTTTTGTAGCGTTGCTGCTTGACGCAGGATTCTGTGAACAAGATGCTTTAAAGAAGTTTATAAAAATCGTCAGACCTGTAAGAGTAAAAGTAGACGATAAATGGGCAGAACTGCGTCCTTATGAAGGGTTTGAGCTAAATTTTGAGATTGATTTTGATCATCCTGCTATCGACAAAGATTTTCAGCATGCCCAGTTGCAGTTTTCGACGCAAAACTTCATTGAGCAATTGAGTTCAGCCCGTACTTTTGGATTTTTACGAGATATAGAAGCCTTACGTCAGAATAATTTGGCGTTAGGAGGCAGTATGGATAATGCTATTGTTATTGATGAGGCAAATATTCTTAACGAAGAAGGTCTGCGTTTTAATGATGAGTTCGTTCGCCATAAAATTTTGGATGCTTTAGGTGATTTATATTTGATTGGCTATCCGATTTTGGGTCGATTTAATGCTTATAAATCTGGTCACGCGTTAAACAATTTATTGGTACGTGAGATACTATCTGACCATAATAATTTTGAAATTGTAACTTTTGATGACAATGTAACATGCCCAATTCAGTATTTACCTCTCGAAGGTTTGACTGTTGAAGGATGAATACAGGAATATACACGAAGTATCGAAACATTTACGCAATATTACATAATCCGGCTGTAATTACATTCTAATAATATTCGTTTTTTTGAATGTATTGTTTAGATTATTTTAACAATTCTGCTCTAGAGTAGAGAATATCGAAGCTGTGGATAGTTTTTCAATCATCTGTTGGTGACGTTCATAATGTGAACGGAGCTAGCAGGTGATTTTTTTTGTTTGCACCATTACAAAATCGCAGCGTTATCAGCTGATTTTTACGGTTTTTTTTACACAACTTTACATAGTAACATTAATAATTTCAATGATTTGCCAGACGTAAAAGTGCTTTTTTGAGATTTTCATCAGTGGTGACATGCTCTGCGGCCTGTGATATAGTCCGCTTTGTGTTTTGGCTAAGAGCCTGATTTTCATTGGCTTTACTAGATTTTGACAAAGTTGCTGATACTGCTGATAGTTGTTTAGATGAATGATTATCAGCTGAATTTTTAGCTACGACGACGCGAATTTGCTTGAGTTGTTTAAATGTAATTGACTGCTCTGTTAAGACTTGCAAATAAGCGCTCTGCAAATAGCGAATATGATTGGCAGCAGTCATTGAGCCCACACTGAGTATTAATTGCTCGTAGGTGAGGCCTACGACCCAACAGGTATTAAGAATTTCTTCAGGTAGACAATCTACCAATAGCTCTTTTACCTCGTTGGTCGCTTCTATGTATAGCCGCATATTGTCAGCAAGCGTTCGGGGTAGTGCGCTACCAGCAAAAGCTTGATGGTCGATAAGTTGGGCAAGCCGATTTGGCTGTTTTTTTGACATCGTGATGACTCATCTAATAGGTGACAAAATCGATATTCATAATTGACATGCTAAAGGCAATTGATACTGAACGATTTGCGAGACAGTGAACTAAGCGGAATATGGTATTAACAGATAATACCAGCATTAGTCACTACAGAAGAAATAGCGGGCTGTTTTAACAAGGATTTTATCATGTTTTTGTAATGATCATCTCCTCTAAACTAATTGATGCTTTGTCACGGATGACGAGCGGTCTTGTATTAACAATAGGTAGTAAATTTATGAAACAAGCTTTATTAATTTTGTCAGTATTGGGAATGGGTATAGCACAGACAAGTGGTGCTGTCGAAACAACCTTTCAACCAAATAATACCTTGAGTCATACCATCACTAACATCTCTGCTTCTGCGAACTACGGTTCTAGCCGCAATATCTATAGCACTAGCAGTGGTGCTCATGTATATAGCAATGATGAGATCAGTCAAGCCATTGATAATTTAAGTGCGCATGCCAAGCAAAAAGAATACCAGCTTGCTTCGCTTACCAGCCGTTTGTCTTATGAGCAGCGTCAGCAGCAATCAAGCCGCGCTCCTGATCGCAATTCTGCTCCTGCTATCGCAGCGGCAAGTGCATCGCGAGTAGCGTTATCTAGAAGCTCTGGCTACTGTGCTCGCTATGTACGTAAAGCGCTACAATCAGCAGGTTACGAATTTACGCCTAACCCTTCAGCTTATCAGTATGCCTCTCGCGGCACACTTGCTCAAGCAGGTTTTACCAAGATCAGTAATGATATGCAGCCACAAGTGGGTGACGTCGTTGTCTATAATCGTACGTCAAACCGTCCACATGGTCATATCCAGATCTTTGATGGTAACGATTGGGTATCTGATTTCCGCCAAAACAGCATTAGCCCATACAGTGGCACTTACAGCTATACGACATGGCGTGATTCGCAATATGTCGATGATGCATCAGACCGTGGTATTTACCTCGCGATGGCTGACAAATAGCAGCCAGTTAGATGTAACCTAAGTTAAAAGTTTTCTCCAAATCCAGTAATGCTCTTTATAGCGTTGCTGGTTTTTTTTGCGCTTTGAGTTGTGATGCTTAAGTTAAAAGTAGAGTTAAAGCTCAAATTTTGACCAGTGGCTACGATTGTGAAAGTCAGGCGGGGAGGCGTGGTTTGAGGCAAAATATAAAGCAATCTCACCAAACCATAAAATAACGCAAGGATGTATTTGCTCAATCACAGTATTTGCGATGACGTACTGCTGATTCGGTAGTTGGGTCATCGACACCCCAAAGCTGCGCTCATAATGATGAGGTTTATTTGCGACTGATGGATCATTAAATAAAGGATTCTCTACGTACCTTAATGTTGGCTTTACATTATTTATCCAATTAATAGACGCGCGCGCTTGTCCATCAGCTGCATGTAAGGGTGTTGGTGGTAAGGTCGCAGGATTACGATAGCTTGCAAATTGATATAGCGCGTAACGACCGTCTGGATTGGCATTAATCTCGATATAGGGCATTGCCTTTTGAGCATCCGTTAGATTTTCATCATTTATCAGACGACCAGCGATAAAACACTCAAGGCAAGTCTCTTCCCACAAGTAATCATCGAATTTTACTTGCGCTTGCTGCCACATTGACCAGTTTAGCTGCTTTGCTAGCATTTGGTTGGGCAGGGTGAGTCGATAGGTTAGCTGTAAGTATAGTGATGGTTGTCGAATGACCTGAGCACGCACATTTATACAGATGCGCTGCAACTCATCCACTGTTACACCCAGTTGCTGCGCATCATTTACTATGGTTTCGGTGGCCACACAGAGATTGAATGATTGATTCATAAGTTAAGACCCGACAATAAAAATATAGAAGTAACTATAAGAAAAATGGTACCGACTAAGCGAGCTAATATTACACGCTAAGTAAATCTAAAACGAGCAGACAACATAAAAGCCGCGAGCAAGATGCATCGCGGCTTTTACATTTATCGTCACCATTTGGCTATGATTTGAGTTGATATGGCATATCATACCATCACATCACTCAAACCAGCTGGTCATCACATATTATTATGCATGACGTGCTAAGTTAGACAATTTTGGGTTGGCGTTTGGATTTTTACGTAGTAACAATGCCATACGACCAATAGAATGAACCAAAGACGCGTTAGCCGCTTTGGCAAGTTCCGCACCGATGACATCGCGCTCTTCTTTCGTGCCAGCAGGCAGTTTTACTTTGATTAGCTCATGATCTGATAGCGCGCGATCAATCTCTTCAGTAATGGTTGGGGTAATACCTTTGTTGCCAATCATGACGATAGGTTTGAGGTCGTGACCAATGCCTCTTAGGCGTTTGATAGTAGCGTTATCGAGTTGCATAGAATTCCTAGGTGTTGGTAAAAATAAAAGACAGTGCTATTAAGAGCAGTTGACGATCATTATAGATAATCTGTGGTCATCTTGCATGAGATCAGCAGGATTTTGCACGATTTTACGTGATGAAAATGTTAAACTGAATGTTTGGGCACATTATAAACGCTACTGTCTGATAAATCAGTGTTTTAACCAATAGAATTTCGCCAGTCTAAGACTGTAAATGTATAAAAATCTTGATTGATAGAATATTCGAATGAATTTAACCCATATCGAAAGTGCTTCACAAATCTTTTAGCTACTTCAGTAATATGTATGAATGTTTTGCAAAGCAATAGGAGTAGGTATTTTGGCCACGCGTATCGAAAATAAAAAACTGTCAAAGAGTAGTAGCGCTTGGATGAAAGAGCATATTGACGATCATTATGTGCAAAAAGCGCAAAAAGATGGCTATCGTGCCCGTGCCGCCTATAAGTTATTAGAAATTAATGAAAAGACCAATATTATTAAAAAAGGCATGACGGTTGTCGATTTGGGCAGTGCTCCAGGCAGTTGGTCTCAAGTGGCAGGTCAGCTAGTAGGCGAAAAAGGTATTTTGATTGCCTCTGATATTCTGCCAATGGATACATTGCCTGATGTGACCTTTATTCAAGGCGACTTTCGCGAAGCAGACGTGTTTGATGCGATCATGGCAGAGGTTGGTGATAGGCAGGTCGATGTAGTGCTGTCCGATATGGCACCAAATACGGCAGGAAACAGCGCAATCGATCAGCCACGTATGATGTATTTATGTGAGCTAGCAGTGGACTTCGCGCTTGCAACCTTACCAGAAGGTGGCGCACTTATTATGAAAGTGTTTCAAGGTGAAGGCACACAAGAATTACGCAAGCAGATGCAGCAGGATTTTAGTAAAATCCGTAGTATCAAGCCGGGTGCATCACGACCACGGTCAAAAGAGATGTTTTGGATAGCGATTAAATAATCATAACGTCGTTATTTCACAGCCATTGTAAGCGAGATAATGTGTCACTATAACATAGTCTCATGAGCGCATTGAACCCGCTACAATCGTTAACTGAATAATAGCGAAACCTGCTTGAATTATGCAGGTTAGCACCACATATCATGGTATATTAACTTTGTTTCAAGCATATGTTTTAGGCAAAGTCGTCTGACAATAAGCGCCTGATGTGCTCATCTACGATAGATATATAGGTCATTGATATTTATAACTTGTGAAAACAGTCCCCATGCAGCATTTGTGTTGTATGAGTTTGAATCATAAATTTTGGCTATGAATATATCTACTAAAAAATGAGCGATACGTTTATAGACGTCACGTGTTTAATAAACACACCAATAAGTAAGGGATGGGAATAACTAGTGAGCGACATGGTAAAAAATACCTTATTGTGGCTGGTGGTAATCGGCGTTTTGGTGCTGGTGTTTAGCGGCTTTGATCAATCATCCGAGCCGGATAGCCTTAACTACTCTGAGTTTGTGACCGCTGTGTCAGAAAACCAAGTAGCCAGCGTTGAAATCGATGGCGAGCAAATCACCGGCGAAAAGAAAAATGGTTCATCATTTGAGACCATTAGACCAGCTGTGTCAGATGATGAGCTCATGCCATTGCTGCGTGAGAACCAAGTCGAAGTCCAAGGGACTGCCCCAAAACGCCAAAGCGTGTTGATGCAATTACTGATAGCCAGTTTCCCAATTCTATTGATTATTGGTCTGTTTCTATTCTTCATGCGTAACATGCAAGGCGGCGCTGGCGGTAAAGGCGGCGGCCCTATGAGCTTTGGTAAGTCAAAAGCTAAAATGCTGACTGAAGACCAAATCAAGGTGAACTTTGAAGATGTGGCTGGTTGTGAAGAGGCCAAAGAAGAAGTGGTTGAAGTGGTCGAGTTTTTACGCGACCCTGATAAATTTACCAAACTGGGTGCGACGATTCCACGTGGTATCTTAATGGTAGGTCCTCCAGGTACCGGTAAAACCTTGTTAGCCAGAGCCATTGCGGGTGAAGCTAAAGTGCCGTTCTTCTCAATCTCAGGTTCTGATTTTGTTGAAATGTTTGTCGGTGTCGGTGCCTCACGTGTACGCGATATGTTCGAACAGGCTAAAAAGAGCGCGCCTTGCATCATCTTTATTGATGAAATTGATGCGGTCGGTCGTCATCGTGGCTCTGGTATGGGCGGTGGTAATGATGAGCGTGAGCAGACACTGAACCAATTATTGGTCGAAATGGATGGTTTTGAAGGCAATGAAGGCGTGATCGTCATTGCAGCGACCAACCGTGCGGATGTGCTTGATAAAGCGCTATTGCGTCCAGGTCGTTTTGACCGTCAGGTACAAGTGGGCTTGCCAGATATCAAAGGCCGTGAGCAAATTCTTAAAGTGCATTTGAGAAAGCTGCCGAATACTATCGGTGTGGATGCCAATGCACTGGCTCGTGGTACGCCTGGATTTAGTGGTGCGCAGCTGGCCAACCTTGTCAACGAAGCGGCATTGTTTGCGGCACGTCGCAACAAGACCAGCGTCGATATGAATGACTTTGAAGATGCAAAAGATAAGCTTTATATGGGTCCTGAGCGTAAATCAATGGTCATTCGTGAAGAGGAGCGCCGTGCGACCGCTTATCATGAAGCAGGTCACGCCTTAGTCGCTGAGCTACTACCAGGTACCGATCCTGTGCATAAAGTAACGATCATGCCGCGTGGTTTTGCGCTTGGGGTTACTTGGCAGTTGCCAGAGCATGACCAAACCAGTATGTATAAATCAAAAATGCTGAGCGATATTGCTATCTTATTCGGCGGTCGTATCGCTGAAGAAGTCTTTATCAATCAAATGTCGACGGGTGCTTCTAACGACTTCGAACGTGCAACCAAGATGGCTCGCGCCATGGTAACGAAGTACGGTATGTCTGATGCGCTTGGTATTATGGTTTATGAAGACGAAGACAGCTCGCAAGGCTATTTTGGTTCTAGTAGCCGTACGATTTCGGAAGCTACTCAACAAAAGGTCGATGAAGAAGTCCGCCGTATGTTGGAAGAGCAATATGATATCGCGCGCGAATTGATTGAAGGCAATCAAGAAAAAATGCATGCCATGGTTGATGCCTTGATGAAATGGGAAACAATTGATCGTGATCAGTTGCAAGATATCTTAGCTGGTGAAGATCCACGTCCACCTAGGGTCTATCAGCACAACGAAGTCAACTTATCGAAGAATGATATCAAAACAACCAACTCAACACCGCCACCGTTACCAGCGATGTAGTTATTAATTGATTCATATCAAATAGAAAAAGCCCTTTATCATAAAGGGCTTTTTTGTTATCCATATTTCGTGAAGGGTTTAGTACAGAATAGAGTTTACTGGTATCATAAGCACAACGCATAACAAGCAGTCTGCAATAATTAGAATGTTTTGATGAGAGATAATTTGGTTATGTCCTTATTTCAGCCCTTACCCAGCTATAAGATATCAAGTCGTGATAAAACACTAGATCTATCGCAGCCTCATATTATGGGTATTCTTAATGTCACACCCGATTCGTTTTCAGACGGTGGACAGTTCAATGTGGTAGATAAAGCAGTTGCGCATTGTCAGCAAATGATAGAAGAGGGTGCGACTATTATTGACATTGGCGGTGAGTCTACTCGCCCCAATGCGGATGCTGTGGGCACGTCTGAAGAGCTGCAACGTGTTGTGCCAGTGGTTCGAGCCATCCGCCGGCATTGCGGAGAGGCTATTTGGCTATCCATTGATACCAGCAATCCAGAGGTTATGAAAGCGGCTTTTGACGCTGGTGCTGATATTTGGAATGATGTACGCGCACTCAAACGCGAGGGTGCAGCAGTACTAGCGGCTGAGCTTGATATACCCATCATGCTGATGCATATGCGCGGCGAGCCAACAACGATGAATAATTTGGCACACTATGATGATGTCATTAGTGACGTAAGAGCTGAGCTGTTATCGCGTATTGACGAAGTAACAAAAATCGGTGTTAAGCGTGAGAAAATTATTATCGATCCAGGCTTTGGTTTTGCGAAAGATTATGAGCATCATTGCGCACTATTAAGCCAGCTTAGCAGGCTACAAGCGCTTGGTTTACCGATGATGTTTGGCATTTCACGCAAGCGTTTTTTAGCGGAAGTATTGAGCAAGAGTGGCGTCGAAGCCGTTGCAACGACTAAAGCGCAAGAACGTGATGTGGTAGGTACGGCAGCTGGTATCTTTGCCCTACAGCAAGGCGCTGGCATTATACGCACCCATAATGTGGCGATGATGCAGCAAGCAGTCGCCTTATGGCGTCAATTATCCGCGCATAATTATCCTTAATCCCAATTTAAAATGATGAGAGTACTTTTATGACCACCCCGATTCAGCCAGAACCAACCAATGAACAGCGCCGCATTATCTATCAAGCACGCCGCGGATTAA
>NZ_JADQAH010000022.1:0-7982 GCF_022129225.1 Psychrobacter sp. Ps7
AGTTGCGAATGTATGAGTTATTGTAAAATCCTTTGCTACTTTTGCAAGAGGTCTAATATAAAAAATAAAATTTTCTGATTATATAGAAACATTAAGGAAACAACCGTTTTTATTACATTTAATTACACTTTACTGTCTTGCTACTATTCGATATTCATGACAAATTAGAGTCATACCAACAACGAAATCTAAGTGTCGATTTAGCGTATTTACTTATCTCATTAATCAAAATGACAACGAAAGGACACGTTCGATTTTTGCTAAAAGTATCGATTACTAAAGGCGCTGATCAATAAAGACACACCATTCATTGTTGGTAAGGCAGGGTGAAAAAGCAGGAATGCTGGCTCATCTGTTGATTGTAAGTAACAACGCAAGCAACAACGTAGGCAACAATGTAAGTCATAATAAAAGGACAACAATATGAATGTTTCTATCAGTGGTCACCATATCAGTGTTACCGACGCTATGAACGCAGCTGTTCAAGAAAAACTTGATAAAATTGGTCGTCATTTTGATCAAATTCAAAGTATTCAAGTCATTTTATCATTAGATAACAGCGGTGCTATAAAGAGCCATAAGGCTGAAGCGATTATGCGAGTCTCGGGTAAAGAGATGTTTGTCCAAGCGCTTGACGATGATATGTATAAAGCCATTAACGAGATGGCAGACAAACTTGATAGACAAGTACGCAAGTATAAAACCAAGTTGGAGAGCAAAAAGACTCAGGGTGCTGGGCGTGATGGACGCTATGAAGAGCTGATGACAGACGATGCTGCTCCAGCAGTTTAATGTTATAGAGTTTAGGGTATTTAAAGGTTAATGATTACTGGCTGATGAAATAATAAATAGTATAAGTAGCCGCATTTTTAGATATCTCTAAATGACATTGCCTAAAACGGAAAAAGACCTCGAACGTTTGCTACGTTGAGGTCTTTTTTATGAGCAATTATTTTTTAAAAACTCATCTTTAAATACATTTCTTTAAGTACATTCATTTTCAAATCAACAGATCATCATTTTAGCTAATTAGCCACCACCGACTGCTTGTACCACTTCGATATTCATACCTTCAGCGATACTTAATTGAGCAAGCTCACTCTTTGGAATCAGTTCGCCATCGACTTCTACTGCATAACGACCTTGGCTAAGACCAAGCTCATTGATGACCAATTGCACGGTCTGATGGGTAGTCTGTAGTGTCTTACCATTAACGATAATGGTACTCATAAAATATACTCCTTAATGATTTTTTATCCTTTTGTGCGTACTAAGGCGTGTCCTCATTTTTACCTCTATTTTCAAAATGAAGACATGCTCTAAAATGCAATTTAATTATTGCTTATTTAACTGGTTTATTTCGCGACCAATTTGTTCATCTTAGATGATGACACTGCTAACCATAGCCAACCTGCAATCATTAGTACACCACCGATAGGCGTAATCGCACCAAACCAAAGTGGTGCGCCAAGTGTCATTGCATATAAGCTACCAGCAAATATTATAATGCCAATTTGTAGTAGCCATGCAGTAGTTTGCGTGGCATATCTCAGGCGAATCAACAGACCAACCAGTAATAAACCCAGCGCGTGTATAAATAAATACAGTGTTGCAGTGTGCCACCATTCGAGTTGTTGAGCACTGACGATGTTTTTTAAGCCATGCGCTCCAAACGCTCCTAAAGCGACAGCAATGGCCATATTGATCGCCGCAATACCTATCCAATTTAACATGACAAACTCGTATTATCTAAAAACTACCGCTGGTGAAAGACAGGCACTACTGATAGGTAATTGCTACTGAATATCGTCTGGCAAAATAACGCTATCAATGGTCATTGCCTCGCGGATTTTGTCCATGGCATTTTTTTCGATTTGGCGTACGCGTTCTGCTGAGATAGAGTAGACGGCTGCCAATTCGTGTAAGGTTGATTTTTGCTCAGAAAGCCAGCGTTGCTCCACGATATCGCGTGAGCGCTCATCAAGGGTATCCATTGCCGCGATCAATGCAGATGAGTTGCTTTCTTCCCAATCTGCTTCTTCTAACTGCTCGGCAGGATCGATACCATCTTCTAAAAATAGCTGCGGTGCATAACGTCCATCGTCGTCATCGCTAGATTGCGCTTCAAACGAGGCGTCATAAGAGGTAAGCCGCGATTCCATTTCTAACACCTGCTTGCGTGTGACATTTAAGTCCTTGGCAATGGCATCAGCCTCTTCTAGCGTTAGCTGGTTGTTGGTTTTTTTGAGACTACGTAAGTTAAAGAACAATTTACGGTGCGCTTTGGTGGTCGCAACTTTGACAATGCGCCAGTTACGAATCACAAATTCATGAATTTCTGCTTTAATCCAATGCACTGCAAATGACACCAAACGCACGCCCTTATTCGGGTCAAAGCGTTTTACAGCCTTCATTAGTCCCAGATTACCCTCTTGGATTAAGTCTGCTTGCGGCAAACCATAACCCGAGTAGCTGCGGGCAATATGAATCACAAAACGCAGGTGCGACATCACGAGCAGACGCGCTGCCTCCACATCACCTTCGTCATAATAGCGATGCGCCAGCTCTTGCTCTTGGATTGGTGTCAAAATTGGGATTTGGTGCACCGTGTTGATATAAGCGCCCAAATTGACTCCAGGCGCTGACAAATGAGTCGGCATCGCTGGCACTAAGTCACGGGTGCTAGTATCGCCTAAGGCGCTCGCATCATAAGGTGGACGTTGGGCGGCAGCTTTTAATGCGGCATCACGTGCTTCGTTTTTTATAGGAGCTGCCTCATCTTTTTTATTCGTTTTTGCAGTATCAGTAGAATTATTAGCCATATTCTTGACCTTGATTAAATAGTGACGCAAATAGTCAGATAAAAATCTTTATAGTTGTAATTGTAAAGGATAGCGACACTTAGTTGCTATCAGTTTTAGTAATGATGAAGTGATATATTGTATCGAAACGCTGTACTGATAAGCTATCCGCTGCTGGCTGATCCGTCATGCTACTAATGATTAATCGCAGTTGACTTGCGGCATTTGTTTGCTGGCTTTGTTGACAAAAAGCGGTGATATCAGCCTGTGAGTTGGCATCAGTTGCGACCACATATAATGAACCGCCAGCTGTGACGTCACGTAGTGCCACTTTGGTTTTTAACAGTGGCATTGGACAAGCAAGTCCGCGACCATCGACGAAACGTTGGACATGAATAGGCTGCGTTTCATTCGCCTCATGATCTGTAGTGACAGTATGCGCTAGTAACAAGTCTAACAGGTTGTTGATGTCTTGCTGCTCAGTATCAGACAAATCTGCTGATAAGTTTATAGAATAAGGCGAATATACGGTGGTTGACTGACGATCAGCAGACATAAAATAAACCTTATAAATATTTTGGTTTGTACTAGATTGTATTGAACATTCGCAAACACGCAATGACAGTGCCTGTTCTTCATAAAAGACACTCGGCAGTGGTCTGACCCTATAGCCATGAAATGCCATTATATCAAATAGCCGATATGTAGTTGAAGTTGAATATAATCAACGTCACATTCAGTTCATTAGAATCACATATAGTCTGTAAAGATAATTTAGATAGAAGGAAGGCGAGCAAAAGTACTAAAAATAGTAGACTGCGCGCGCCTGACACCATATCCATTTTATAGGGGATTGACTAAAGCCATGTTGCGCAATAGTGACGGGCAGCTGAGTTATTGGTAGTCGAATGCAGACTAGAATTGACCTTATATCAGCAAGCTCGTATAGTCGAAAAACGTTTAGTTAAAAAATCAGTCGAAAAAACCTTATTTCAAAAATATCTTATTTCAAAAACAGTATCATTACTCACTTGCATAGGATACGCACTTGAACCATTTTAATAGACAATCGATACTTGGTAATGCGCCCATGACCCAGGGAAAAAAATGTAAAAGTGCCGAGCGTTCGATGGCATTATCGAGCGCTATTAAATTGGCATTGTCGGCGGTACTAATGACGATGACCACTGCTGCCATGAGTGAGGATAGTCTTAATAATGCTAATACGAGCAGCAAAGCGATGGCATCCAATTATAATTCATGGCAAACCACCGGCTCAGAAGAGCTAAATCTGCCCAATTTGCGCGGACAAGGCTTGAGCTTCGCTGAGCAATATCAAAATAAATTGCTCGGCGAATGGTCGTTACGGAACGTCAATGGTCGTATCAAAATGGAGCATGATCCTTGGATTCAAGAAACGGTCAAAGACATGACTTGGCGTCTCAATGCGCAAGCAAGGCAGCAAGCGCCGATGGGTTTGGTTATCATTGATAACCCAAGTATCAATGCCTTTGCAGCACCAGGCGGGGTCATTGGACTCAATACAGGGACGATTCTGGCCGCTAGCAGTATGGATGAGCTTGCCAGTGTGGTGGCGCATGAAGTTGCTCACATCAGCCAGCGCCATTACGAAAGTGGTGCTGATGAGCGCAAAAAGGCTTTGCTGATGCAGATAGGCGGTATGCTGGCTGCGATTGCAGCATCGGCGGTCGATGGTGATGCAGCGGCGGCAGTGATGATGGGCAGCCAAACGGCAACGATGAACAGCACGATGGCATTTAGTCGAAATAATGAGCGCGAGGCCGATCGGGTGGGCATGCAAATCATGACCCAAGCAGGCTATGACCCAAGGGCGATGCCGCGATTCTTTGCCACGATGAACCAACGCAGCCAGCTCAACCAAGTTGAAAATCGATTTTTACCAAGCTTTGTACGCTCGCATCCACTGAGTAACGAGCGCTTAAGTGAAGCGCAAAGTCGTGCCCAGCATTATCCCTCATTGTCACTAAATCAGCAGCAGCGCCATCAGGCTTTATTTGATCTGCTCTACTGGCGTGTCCAAAGTACGGGTAAACATGCCTCAGAGACAGTGCTAATGACGGCTGCTAAAAATAGCGTAGGTGCCAAATTGGCTTTGATGAACTGGTATGGCGAACAGCAACGCTTTACAGAGGCAAGCGATTTATTGGCTGAAATCAATCGACTGCCGCCTACGCAGCGCCAAAATTTAGAGCCTTTACTGTCGATCACTCATAGCCAAATTCTAACGGAGCAGAATAAATGGTCACAAGCGGCGGACGTATTAGCCAGCCAGCAGCGTGTTTACCCTGAGCGTCGTGATCTGCGTCTTTATTTGGCAGAAGCGCTCACCAATAGCAATCAGCCAATCAAAGCCCAAGCACTACTCAAGCCACTGACCGAGCAGCAGCCAAGCGACCGTTATGCTTGGCAAAGTTTGCAACTGGCCAATGAAAAACTGGCAAAAACGACCGACTCTGCGTCCCTGAAAAATATTGCCACTATTAACGCGCTACGCTATCGCAGTCATGACCAACTATGGAGTAGTCGTTACGAGAGTGCATTGACGTCACTGACCCAAGCCAAACAACTGGCGGAAAAACTACAAACCACGGCTCAAGCCAGTAGCGCCCGTCCATTACTTGCCAATATTAATGCAGAAATCAAAGCAGTAAAAACCGCCAAAGACTTTGAGCCTTAGGCGGTTATTTTTACGCTGTCGTCATTAGCTTTTGATGACACTAATTACTAGCCTTGTAGTGCATCTTTTACCAGCTTAGAGATGAGCGCAGGGTCTGCGCGTCCTGCGGTTTTGTTCTTTAATACACCCATCACACTGCCCATTTCACGCATAGATGTTGCGCCTTGTGCAGCGATTTCCGCATTGACCAAGGCCGCAAGTTCAGCATCATCCATTTGTTTTGGCATAAACTCATTGATGATATCAATCTCAAACTGCTCTTTGGTTGCCAAATCATCACGGTTGTTTTCGGTAAAAATAGTCAACGACTCATGGCGTTGTTTTAGCTGCTTTTGCAGTATATCTAAGACTTGCGCATCATCAAGCTCTATTTGACGGTCAATCTCAATTTGCTTGATAACCGCTTGCACGTTACGTAGTACTTTGACACGCTCAAGCTCACGCGCTTTCATAGACACTTTGACATTGTCTGATAAAGTCTGCTTAAGTTGGCTCATTGTTATTATCCTTATTTGTTAAGAGGTATTTATTCAAATTTTTAAGCAATAATAATAAAAATTGTAGCATAAAAAACGCCACTGATATCAATGGATAACAGTGGCGTTAATGTAGCACTTGTACTTAATTAATCGAATTATCGATTAGTACATACGAGTGGTACGAATAGTTTCGCGTTGTAATTTTTTCTTATAACGCTTTACGGCAGCAGCTTTTTTACGCTTACGTACTTGCGTTGGTTTTTCATAAAACTCACGCTTACGTACGTCTGATAATACGCCAGCTTTTTCGCAAGCACGCTTGAAACGACGGATAGCGATGTCAACTGGTTCGTTTTCTTTAACCTTAACTGCAGGCATGAAGACTCCTCGATTAGGATGAGATATAAGGGCATTAGTTTGGCTGTGTATTAGTATTTAGCCGTAATATCTCAAGATTACAGGCATCAGCTCAAACTAGGATAATCTTGCGCATGAGCACAAGGGCAAGCATTTTAATAAAAAATGTCAGTTAAGTCAATGATTTTAGCACATTAATCCATATTTATCATTAAGTTGCAAGGGGCAATGCGCAGAGACAATTCTAAAAGTAATTAGAACGCAGGTTTTTGCTCCAGCTTTAATGAAACTGGAAATGCAAAGTATAAAATTACTATGAATAAAAAACCCTACTGTCTATAACGGTTTGGTTGGAGTTTATGCTATGATAATTTGCATATAATAGTCAGCATATTAACCATTTTATGTGTATTTTATTGAGGATGTTGGAATGAAAAAAACAGGACTAAATACAGCCCTAAGCACCGCATTTATTATTGCTCTTGGCTTTGGCATTAGCGCTTGTAGTGGTGAAAAAGAAGGCGAATCACACGAAGTATTGGCGAAAGATCGCGTTGATGAAGCCGCTGAGCTGGCTCGCAAAAACGCACCTGAAGCTGAAAAAATGGAGTTCCCAGAAACGGCTCCAGCGCCAGTAACTGAAGCTGAAGGCACAGTAGATGGTGCTGCAACGGCTGAAGCAGGGACGACTGCTACTGATATGACAGATGCAACGGATAGCGATGTTGCTGTCGCTGACAGTGCAGATATGCCAGCTAGTAGTGTAGATGTGCCAGCTGCTGATACGGCGGCAACGCCTACTGCTGACGCTGAACCAGCTACGAACTAATCACGGTTTGTGTGTTGATAGGTTTTGAATTTATGCGCTGTCATAAACAGTCGCTAACATGAAATATCGAATAGAGGTGTGATCATGATAAGTAAACAGCAGCGTATGAATAAACTGGTCTTATCTGCCATCAGTTTGAGTGCGCTATTAGCAATCACTGCTTGTAGTGGTGACAATGCAGCGGTTGAAGAGCCTGCTGTTGCCAATGAATCTGCCGATACAACGGTAGTGGTAGAAGACGCGCCTATAGTCGAACCTGAAGTCGTTACACCTGAACCTGTGGCAGATACCGAGACGACGGTCATTGAAGATGAGCCAGTGCAGGAAATCTCTGCGGAGCCAGAAGTGTTGGCTGCCGATGCAGGCGCCAAGCTTTATGAGACCAATTGCAAGGTTTGTCATGAAGGCGGGCTGCTGAACGCGCCGAAATACGGTGATAAAGCCGCGTGGGAGCCGCGTCTGGCTAAAGGCATAGAGACGCTGCACATGCATTCGGCAAAAGGCTTTAATAAGATGCCAGCCCAAGCCACCGATAAGGTCAGTGAAGCCCAAGTTTACGCAGCTGTAGATTACATGATTGAAGCAGTTAGCTGATCCGGTATATTAAGAGATATTGACCATTGAAATTTGTTAAACTGACCGTCATTGTGACTGACAATGGCGGTTTTTTTATGCACGTTTTTTGGCAGATACTAGGGCGTCTCCTCAATTCAATCGATTAACCTCTAAATAGGCTAAAAATGGCTAAAAATGGCTAAAAATGGCTAAAAATGGCTAAAAATGGCTAAAAATGGCTA
>NZ_JADQAH010000022.1:8082-51679 GCF_022129225.1 Psychrobacter sp. Ps7
AATTTTGTCAAACATCGCCAAACATTGTCAAATAGCTTATTAATATCTCGATATTATTTACGCTGCTTTCCTTGTTTGACGGCAATTTATCTCATTTTTATCACCATTTTTAAAAAGACGACACGACCTAAAAGATAGCAACGTTGTAAAAATAATACGCAGACCAAAGTATGATAAAGGCAAAAATATGAAAGTATTGGGTTTAGAGACTTCTTGTGATGAGACAGGTCTGGCGATTTTTGACAGTGAGCAGATGAATAGTGACAATCAAGGGCTGGTTGGACAAGTTCTGTATTCACAAATAGAGCTGCACGCACTATATGGCGGCGTTGTGCCTGAGCTTGCCAGCCGCGATCATATTCGTAAGTTGGTGCCTTTGCTTAATGAGTTGTTAGAGCAGTGCAATGTAAAGAAAAATGAGATTGATGCCATTGCTTATACTAAGGGACCTGGACTCATTGGCGCTCTGATGACGGGCGCATTATTTGGGCGCAGTTTGGCGTATGGTTTGGATATACCAGCGATTGGTATCCATCATATGGAAGGGCATTTGCTCGCACCGCTGATGGGTGCTAGTCCACCCGCCTTTCCGTTTGTTTCATTACTAGTTTCGGGTGGACATACATTGCTTATTGCTGCACGTGGGGTTGGGCAATATGAGATATTGGGTGAGTCGATCGATGATGCCGCAGGTGAATGCTTTGATAAAGCTGCCAAAATGCTAGGCTTGCCGTATCCGGGTGGCCCTAATATTGCCAAATTGGCTGAAACAGGCAACCCAACTGCTTACAATTTGCCAAGACCGATGCTACATCGCGGATTAGATTTTTCTTTTAGCGGTATGAAAACCGCCGTGCATAACCTGATTAAAGACACCGATGGTTCAGGTGGCTCAGGGAATAATGCGGATAGCGATCCGCAAGTTCGCGCCGATATCGCCGCCAGCTTTCAGCATGCAGTCGTCGATACGCTGGTGAGAAAGTGCGTGAAAGCACTTAAGCAAGTAGAGATGAGTCGATTGGTGATTGCGGGCGGTGTCAGTGCCAACACTCATTTGCGTGAAACTTTGGAGAGCGAGCTTGCTAAGATAAATGCCACTGTGCATTATGCGCCGCCTGCATTATGTACTGATAATGGGGCGATGATTGCTTATGCTGGTTATGAGCGCTTGCAGGCAGGGCAGTCTGATGATTTAGCGGTGAGCTGTGTGCCGCGTTGGCCGATGACTGAGCTACCAGCATTGTAAGACGGCTTTGCTCAATACTAATACTATCTCCGTTAACCTTTATTAACCTAAGGATAAACTATGCAGTGGCTTGCTATTGGACTAGGGGCTGCCATTGGGGCTTGCCTGCGGGCATGGTTGGCTCGCTTTAATCCGCTGCACCACTGGATACCCCTTGGGACGCTTGGTGCCAATGTATTGGGTGGACTATTAATAGGGTTGGCACTGGTGTGGTTTGAGCGCGTGGGCAGCAGTTTATCGCCCAATATCCGACTATTTGTGATTACTGGATTTTTGGGCGGATTGACCACCTTTAGTACTTTTAGTGCAGAAGTTTTTACCTTTATCAACGCTGGTAAATTATTAGCAGGTTTGGGATTGGTCGGACTACATCTGGGACTGACGTTACTAGCAACGGCTATCGGATTTTACTTCTTTAAGTTGGTTTTGTAGCCGTTGATAGATATTAATCGTTTAATGGTCTGATATAAGTAGTTCCTTTATTGCAGTCTGTTTTAGGTGGTCTATTAATAGGCTTTAATGGCAAAGTAACTGGTTCGTTTGGGGGTATACATATAGAGGTCTTCATAGATTGAATGATCTCTAGTTACACAGAATTTGTGAAAGTATCAAGGTTTACTTTTCTATCTTAATTAACTTGCCGCCTTTAAAGTAGAGGGAGTGAGTGCTGCTATACATCCATCGTTCTAACGTTCCTGACGCGTCAATAGTTGTCCTTACATCTTTAGGTCTACCCCAGTTGGTATCACTCAAAACTTGTTTATGAGACATACCAATTCTGGCGACTGGTTTCTTATTTAACTGGCGCTCCCATTCTCTCTCTATATCTTTATAATAAGTTACTTTTGTTTTTTTAGTGAACTTATCAAAATTACTACTAGGTGTAACGTTTGTGAGTAAGACTTGTCCACCTCGGTCCTTGTAAACATACATATTCCCTGAAGTACGTTTTAAGCGATCGGCATCATCTAAATCATCTTGAGCAATTTTCATATCTCCTGCAGCTTGAGCTTCTTTTATATCTGCCTCAGCTTGAGCTATAGCTTAGGCTGTTGCTGGCGAATGAACAAATACTGGTACAGACTCAGATATTCCTTTTGATGCGATCTTATATGGATGCGCACTTTCACCATTACTGTACATAACCTCAAGATTGTATTGGGACTTAATATGGCCTTGTTTAGCTGCCTGTTTAAACCATTCAACTGCCTTAGCATTATTCTTTTGGACGCCTTTACCCTTATAGTACATTACTGCAAGGTTATATTGAGCAGAAGCATTGCCTTGATTAGCTAATCTTAAGTTTTGTCTAAAGTTCATAGCTATCGCTGACACAGAAAACATCGCTGCTACCAGAAAAATCGTTGTCTTGCTTATGAATGAGCTTTTAAACAGTGACATGGCTTATCTCTAGTAAGTTCTCTTTAGTACGATGTTTTTGCGTTAATGTCATAGTATCTACATGCTGATATTTATTCTACTAGTAAAATGGGGCAATATCCTAGGTCATCTAAAATGATCAATATAGAAAACATGGTCTGTATGTAGTAAGTAGCTACTCAATCTCTTATAGTTTATTAATAGAGTCTCTTTTCTGAGAACCTATCTTAGCTCCATAAATGATGAAGTGTACTAACCATGAAAATATTAGATATGGAGCAGCAAATATTAAGAATAATCCGAAACCATCAATAATACGAATGAAAGTATAATTCTTAAAATACGACTTACCCTCCACCGCTATATTATTGAATGCCAACTCATCTTCTAAATTAATAAATTCTATGCTCCCCTCTGTCAGAGTGTCAGACCGAACTTTGTCGCCATCACAGCTTATGCTCTTGTCGGGGAAAATAAGACAGTCCATTGATTCTAATATTTTACCGTCTACTACATTACTTACGTCTATCATATCACCGCTAATATGCTGCAAATAAACCTTTATTGGGTAATTGATATTATACAACCCTAAAAATTTGTCAAAAGAACCAACATGATATCTTAAGTAACGGTCAGATGGATGATAGGAAGAGTTTACCATTGGAGAGCAAAAATCCTCACTCACACTACATTGCACAAATTGCCCTTTCCGATGAAAAATACCTTCTTGTCCTAGGTAAAGACTAAAAGCTAAAGTTGGAATAGCTAATACTATTGATAACCGAATATACTGTTTTTGATTCAAATCAACCTCGTGGACATTGTTTTTTTAATTTTGAGTATTTAGTAGTAGTTGTTCTAACCCATCTTTTTAAAATCAATCTAAAACCCTGATATTTAAAATAATTAATTATGATAGATTCTGGTTTTTCAATCGCATTATTAAATTCTGAGACTAATATAGGACTATTTGGATCTTTCCTAATTTCTAGGAAGCTTTTCTTATCTAAATCTAATCTCTTAGCTTCATTATAGAATTTAGCAGCGATATCCTTAATTTGTAACGCTATAGTTCTTTCGTTGCTAGCTAATCCACTAAACGATATGGCACTTCTGCAAAGTTGACGAGTAACCAATTTAAGTTCTTCCAACTTAGCCGTGTTATCGTTTTCTGTTGGTTTCATCATCTCACTATCTAGATGAGAAAGATTATCCCTATATTCCCCTAAAAGAATTAATATTTTTGCGGCCTCATTCGACATTATTTCACTACGTTTTTGACTTCTCCATTGGAAAGATATAAATAAAGCAATTAATCCTGTGAAGAAGGGCGCAATAGCTCCCCAATCACAACTACCAAAATTCATCTATGAAGTCCTTATATGTGCAACTGATTAAAAAAGTATCACCACCCAACCTACACTAACTCTCGGAAGTTTAATCAACATTAACCCAGCCTACACCTATCCCTACAACGGCTTCACAATCCCTTCCAACAAACTCGCAAACCCTTGCATATACGCGGTATCTTGACTTGAGGTACGCGTCGCTGCATACAGCTGACAATGTACGCCACTACCTAACGGACGCGAGACCACCCAGCCCTTTTTCTCATATTCAGCGACCACCCAATCAGGTAATGCCGCTACGCCGCGCTCACTGGCGACCAATTGAATCAGCATTGCTGTCAATTCAGTCGTACGAATACTCGCAAAACTTACCTCTGCAGGCGTCATAAAGTTGGCGATAATGTCGAGACGCTTAGCTTCCACCGGATAAGCAATCAAGGTTTCATCAGTCAAATCACTGGGCTCAATAAACTCTTGCGCGGCTAAATCATGCGTTGGCGATAACACCAAGCGACTCTCATACTCGAATAGGGGCTGATAGCTGATACCGTCTATCGGTAAGTCACTGGTGGTAATCAACAAATCAATATCACCTTCCATCAATAAATGATGTGGCTCAGGCTCAAAACCCGTTGCAAAATCCAGCTCAACATCCGACCATTCACGGCGGTAATGATTGAGTATCGGCATCAGCCAATCAAAGCAACTATGACATTCAGAGGCTAGGCGTAATCTGCCTGCTTGACCATGAGCTAAGCGTTTAAGATTAGATTTGGTACGGGTGACTTGCGGCATGATGCTGTCTGCCAATGCCAGTACTGTCTTGCCAGCTGGGGTAAAGGTGAGGGGACGTGTGCGGCGATTGACCAAGCTAATATCGTAGTAATTCTCTAGCTCTTTTAGCTGATGCGACACTGCAGAGGCGGTGACGTGCAGCTCATCGGCAGCCGCAGCCAATGAGCCATGCGCTCGTAATGCCGTTAAAGTGTTGAGATGACGAAGCTCTAACATAAGACAACCTGATCACTGAGGTGAGAAAAATTCATTATAACTAATGTAGCAGTGAATTCCACTCAAATGCTATTATTAAAAGTTTCTTATTAATAGATTGTTAATAACTAGCGCCGACGTAATAGCAGCTGCGAGATAACGACCAATACCAAAGAAGCGACTAGCAATAACGTACCAATGGCGTTGACTTCCGGCTTAAGTCCTACTCGTACCATTGAATAAATTCGTAGTGGTAAAATCTCATAACTAGGCCCCGTGACAAAGGTAGAAACCACCACATCATCGAGTGATAAGGTAAAGGCGAGCAACCAACCTGCCATCACTGCGGGCAGAATGACAGGAATGAGCACGGTACGCACCATCGTTGATTCATTGGCGCCCAAGTCGCGTGCGGCTTCCATCAAGCGTTCATCCAGACTGCTCAATCGTGCAAACACCGTGATGACTACAAACGGTAAGCAAAAAGTAATGTGCGCGAGTAACAGCGAGACGAACCCTAATTGCAACCCTATTAATAAGAATAATGCCAATAATGAAATAGCGAGTACAATTTCAGGCGACATCATCAATACAAATAACAACCCATTTAATAAGCCTTTACCGCGAAAGTTATATCGATGTAGCGCGAGGGCGGTCAATGTTCCTATCAAAGTTGAGACGGTGGCTGCGACCAATCCTAATACAATAGAATGCCAAAAAGCATCGAGCATCGCTTGGTTATTCAACAGCGACTCATACCACTTTAAGCTAAAGCCGCCCCAGTTATAGCCAACTTTTGACTTATTAAAGGACATGACGACTAAGACGATAATTGGCAAATACAGCATGGTATAAATGAGGCTAAGATAGCCTTTAGCCGCGATACTGCCAATCTTAATAGACGATCTTTTTTTAGTTGCCGAGCTATTCAGTTGATGATTCAGTGAACTATCAGACATTAGGCCACCTCATTAAAGTCGGTCTTGCCAATGCGGCGACTACTGGCACGGTAGGCGAGTAATAGTACTGCCATTGCTAGTGTTAATAACACGCTGGCAGCTGCGCCAAATGGCCAGTCACGCGCATCCAAGAATTGGTTTTTGATGATATTGCCGACCAATAAATTGCGTGAACCACCCAAAATATCTGCCACATAAAACATACCCATCGCAGGCAGCAGCACCAATAATACCCCTGAGATAATGCCAGGCGTCGTCAATGGTAATATGATATGCCAAAAAGTCTGGGTCTTTGATGCGCCCAAATCCTGTGAAGCGAGTAGCATGTCATTGCGCAAATCGGTAAATACTGCGTATAACGGCAACACCATAAATGGGAACAATAAGTACGTCAAACCAGCAATCACCGCCACTTGCGTGTATAAAATATCAATCGGGGCATCGATGAGACCGATTGCCAGCAGCGATTTATTAATCAAACCATTATTGGCAAACAGTAACTTGAGTGCATAAGTACGCACAAGCGAGTTGGTCCAAAATGGTAGGATTAACAGCATCATGAGTAGCGGCTGCCAACGGGTTTTGGCTTTGGCTATCAGCCATGCAAAAGGGTAGCCAAGTAACAAGCAGATGATGGTTGTGATGCCTGCCATCCATAATGAATGAATAAATACGCCAAAATATAGCGGATCAATCATGCGTATATAGCTGTCGATGCTGACAGGCAAGCTAATAAAAGCACTGCTATCGCGGGTCAAAAAACTGACAGCGATGACTAAGATATTTGGCAATAGGGCAAATATCAATAACCAACCCCAAATCAGCCAGAGCGTTACGGTACGAAAAGGACTTTTGCTGCCTAAGCTATGACCTGCCATCAGCTAATATCCTTTTGAGCAGCTAAGCTGGTAGCTTGATGATTGGCTTCATCATCAAGCGTACCGTCTTCTGGTAGTACCCACTCCCAGCCATCGACCCATGATACTTTGACACCTTCATATAACTTGTAATCAAAGCTTGGATCATCCTCATCAAAGAATTCAGAAGCCTTAATAATGTGACCGTTTGCTAATTCAATAATCGAATCTAAGGTGCTACCTTTATAGTTGCTTTCAATCACTCGCCCGAGTAAGCCACCATGTTCTTTATCATTGGGGTCATAAATTCGCAAATCTTCAGGACGTAGCAATAAATTAACGATATCGCCCACTTGTACATCGTTAGCAAAATCAGGACGGCGTAAATTGCGTAAGGTGGTCGGACCGTCTTGTGCTTGTGCTTCACAAACTTCGACTTCGATACGGCCATTGGTCACGCGACCGTCGCGATCTGGTTGCTCAGGATAAACGCCTCTGACTTCCGCTTTAAACAAGTTGGTCTCACCGATAAACTTGGCGGTAAATAAATTCGCCGGCGTTTCATAAATCTCAATAGGCGTGCCGATTTGCTGAAAAGTGCCATCTTTCATCACGGCGATACGATCTGACATCGATAGCGCTTCTTCTTGATCGTGGGTGACAAATACAAAAGTGATGCCAAGCTCTCGTTGCAGCCGTTTAAGCTCAGATTGCATTTGCAAACGCAGTTTATGATCGAGCGCAGATAGGGGCTCATCAAGTAGCAACAGTTTAGGACGATTGATGACGGCTCGTGCAATGGCGACACGCTGCTGCTGACCACCAGACAAGTCTTGTGGTCTGCGATTGGCTAAATGCTCCAGCTGTACCATGGCGAGCATCTCGCGCACGCGGGTTTGGATCTCATCTTTTGGTATTTTTTTGAGCTTAAGCCCGTAAGCAACGTTTTGCGCGACACTCATATGTGGAAACAACGCGTACTGCTGAAATACTGTGTTCACGGGACGTTTATCCGCTGGCAAGCCTGCCATCTGCACGCCGTCTAGATAAATTGCCCCAGCATTTGGCTGCTCAAAACCAGCGATTAAGCGCAGTAAGGTTGTTTTACCGCAGCCTGATGGACCAAGCAGCGTCAAAAATTCACCGTGCTTGATATCAAGATTGATGTCTTTTAATACTTCAGTTTGATCATAGGTTTTTTTTAGACCAGTCAGTTGCAGTAGTACTTTGTCATCTTGAGGTGATGCAGAGGCTCTGTGCATATTTGGCGGTGAATTGGTCATAATATTTATTCCTACGTGTCCGACATCGCAGTACAGCTATTTATTTAGGACACTGTGGTCAAGGTGATTTGATATGGATATAAGCGATGGGTGTAAACCCGATTTGGTCGCCGCGTATTATAACAAACCCTTGATATAAATCAGTGCAAGTTCGTTATAAGTTCTGCGAGCAACACGGTTATGCTGTCAATGGCTGTCAATGGCTGTCAATGGCTGTCAATGGCTGTCAATGGCTGTTGATGCTTGATAGTTCGATGTTGTCTGTTTGATGCTCGGTTTTGGCTAACGCATTTCTGTTTTTCAGTTTCACTTCCAACTTTATAATTCTGTATGATTAGGGCGTGTCCTCAATTCAATCGATTACTTTCTAAATGGGCTAAAAATAGCTAAATTTTGCCAAACATCGTCAAATAGCTTCTTAATATCTTGATATTATGTGCGCTATTTTCCTTGTTTGACGGCAATTTATCTCATTTTTATCACCATTTTTAAAATGAGGACACGCCCTAGCAATAACTGCCATTCTATGACGATATTTAAACAAAATTTTTTATCATTTTTTGGTTTTTATTCCTATACAATCACGGTATGGCAGACAAACATAATGCGCCTGATAGGTTAGTAGCCATTCGCAAATCTATGTTTGAATACATGTGTGGAAAGCTGTTTATAACGCTAATATTATTAATGATAAAGGATGTCTTATGCCTAACGATACACGCCCGAAAACCGGTCAAGAAGCTCTTGCGCTTTTAAAAGAAGGCAATATGCGCTACATAGATAGTTTGACCACTACTGATCCAACAATGCAAAGACGACCTGAACTGGTTAAAGATCAAGATCCATTGGCCATTATTTTGGGTTGCTCGGATGCACGAGTACCAGTTGAGATTGTATTTGATCAAGGCTTGGGTGATTTGTTCGTTATTCGAGTCGCCGGTAATGTCGTCGCGCCTTCACAGATTGGCTCGATTGAGTTTGCGGCCGAAAAGTTCGGTACAAAATTGGTGGTCGTGCTTGGGCACTCACATTGCGGCGCTGTCACGGCTTGTGTTGAGACACTGATCAATCCTGAGAAAAACTATTCGCCCAACTTGCAGTCGATTGTCGATCGCATTCGCCCAAGCGTTTATAACTTGCATGAGCTTGCCACTGCCAATGGTCAAGATGTCGACGCAGACGAGTTGGTCGATCGCTCTATCCGCGCCAACGTCCGTATGTCAGTTAGCCAGCTCAAACATGGCTCGCGGGCATTAGAGGACTTAACCAATAGTGGTCAATTGCTGGTCGTTGGTGCAGAGTATGATTTAGAGACAGGAAAAGTACGTTTCTTAGACAGCTAATTAATCGGTTAAATGAGTAGCATCAAATGTGCGCTCTTACAAAACCCACTCAATGCTTTCGCGATTTTTTATTATGATAAAAGGGTCAAGCGCGTAAAAAATATTCACGCGCTTGCTTTTAAACTCTCTATTTTGTCAATATTAGGATGACTATGTCTACAGCAAATACTGGCTCAGCCACTGATAATAATAACGAATCACTTATCGCCCAGCCAACGAGCAGCGTCAATACCGATGGTGTGCAGCCTATCTCAGTACAGACGACAGGTTTTACTTTTAACCACACCATGCTACGTGTCAAAGATCCTGCCAAGTCGTTGGCGTTTTATACCGGTGTCCTTGGTATGACTTTACTGGCGGTCAAAAAATTCCCTGATATGGGTTTTGATTTATATTTTTTAGCCAAGTTAACCGAAAGCGAGCGCGACAATTTGCCCGCGGGTGATGATTTGGAAATCTTTGCCTTCCGTCAACGCGGCATTTTAGAATTGACCCATAATTATGGTACCGAAACGAAAGCTGACTTTAGTTATCATGATGGTAATGGTGAGCCACAAGGTTTTGGACATATCTGCTTTAGCGTACCTAGTCTCGATGAAGCGGTTGCTTGGTTTGATAAAAATAATGTCGAATTCAAAAAACGTCCAGAAGATGGCAGTATGAAAAACATTGCCTTTATCAAAGATGTTGATGGTTACTGGATTGAAATTGTACAAGCAGATTTAATGGGCTAGCTTGACAGGCTGGTATGTCAATACGTCAGTTAATCTAGGACATGCCCCAGTCAAACAATCAATTAGTCGAGTGAATGGAAGCATAAAGCCAACCAATCAAAGGAGTGACGTCTAGATGCCTACCTCTGAGGCAGAAACGACAGTAAATACCAATATAGCGGCTGAACCAGTGACAACAGATATGCTGACATATCAAAGCATCATTGATTCAGCAAATGAGATAGTGGTTGGCTTTGTTGAACGCATTCCCTATTTTGTCGCATCAATTATTGTTATTCTGATTTTTTGGTTTCTATCGATTGTCTTCAAAAAAGTGGTATACAAACTTTTAGGCAGTCGCAGTCGGCATCAGAACTTGGTTAAAGTGTTTCAGCGAGTAGGCGGCGCACTCATCATTTTTATCGGTTTTATGATTGCTATGGTGATTGCCGTGCCAGGATTTACCCCTGCTAAGCTGATTGGCGCACTCGGTATTGGTTCCGTCGCTATTGGTTTTGCCTTTAAAGATATTTTTCAAAACTTGCTCTCTGGTATTTTGCTGCTGATCTCAGAGCCGTTTCGCATCGGTGATCAGATTGTCTCAGGCGACTATGAAGGGACGGTTGAGGATATTAAGATACGCGCCACGACTATCAAGACGTATGACGGTCGGCAAGTGGTTATTCCCAACTCTGATTTGTATACCTCAGCATTGACTGTCAATACCGCCTATAAGCAGCGCCGTTTGCAAGTGGCTGTTGGTATTGGCTATGAAGATGACATCGAAGCAGCAAAAGCTGAGATTCTGCAAGCGTTAGATAAAGTCGAAAGCGTATCGAAGAAAGCGCAGCCAAGTGTGATTGCCACGGGTTTTGGTGATTCAACGATTGATTTGATGGTACGTTGGTTTATCGAAGATGGCACCCAAGCCAACAAAGTGACCTCGATTCATCAAGTGATCGTAGAGATTAAGAGCGCACTCGATGCAGCAGGTGTCAATATTCCATTCCCGATACGCACGATAGATTTGAGTGATCCATCAGTGACATCGATTGTGAATAAATTGCATGAGCAAAAGGCGATCGATGTTAATAACGGTGTTAATAAAGCTGTGGCAGAGTAATTTGTTTAGCACGTTATTTTAAAGAACGGCTTTTTACACAATATTTTCGAAATAAAAATCCGCCATATCAAATGACATGACGGATTTTTTTACGATATCAATTTATGAGAATTTAGTCAGTTTTGACTTTAAAATCGGTATGACATGATTTACAGCTGGCGCCGACTTCACCAAAGGCTGGTTTGACATCATCGATGCTAGTGGCTGTTTGTGCAGCAGCGTTCAGCTCAGCAGTGACTTTTTGAAAGTTTTCTGCTTCTGCGCGAAAACCATCGGCATTTGACCAAACGGCATCAGTCGCATTGCCAACGGCTTCTTTATTTTCAAAATGACTCCAAGGCGTAGCAGCGTCTTCTGCTAAAAATGCGGCTTGCTCTTTGAATACGGCGGCATCAAAGGTGTCAGGTGCTTTCATCATATCACCCATGACACCCATCGCATCACCATAGCTTTTCATGCTATCTTGGCGGGCTTTTACATCAGGGTCAGTGGCAGTGCTACACGCTGTTAGACCTAGGGCGGCTGCCATCAATGTGATACCAAAGATAGATTTTAATGATTGGTTGGTATGAACCTGTGCCATGTGAATTACTCCTGTAAAATTGGTTAGTAGTAGGCGCGCTTATAAACGCTGGCTTTACATACTGTTTTTAAGTATCTGCCCTTAAAGATTTCTTATAAAAAAACTTCTTCTAAATTAAAAGGTTTCTTTTAAATACTGCTTTTAAATAAAGCGTATTGTTATAAAAATTACCTCATCATCTTTTGGAAACGCATTCGCTTCTAAAGGATTTTTCCAACAATAGTTTTCATTGTAACGGTTATCTGTGCAGTGAACGTAAATTTAGTTGTTATATCATCGTAATTTTTGAGTCAGTGATTTTCGGTCATATAAATTTGCGCCCATATAAATTCGCGCTCATATAAAAAGGTCAGCGTGGATAGCTGACCTTCTTGATACTCTCTAAAGACAAGCTAATAAATACCTTAGCCTTTATTATATTCACACAAACTATAGAGTCAACCAATCGCGTGGTTTTAGATAAAAATCGGTCAATGCAAACTCAGGCGAGCCTTCAGTCGGCTCAAAGCGATAATGCCAGCTGGCAAGCGGCGGCATACTGACTAAGATAGACTCGATACGACCATTGCTTTGTAGTCCAAATAGCGTGCCGCGGTCATAAACAAGGTTGTACTCAACATAGCGACCACGGCGATAAAGTTGAAATTCGCGCTGTGCCTCGGTATAAGGGGTATCTTTACGCTGTTCAAAGATGGGCATGATACCGTCAAGATAACCGTTGCCGACCGCCTTCATAAAATTAAAACAGGTTTCAAAGTCCCAGCCGCGACTTTCTGTATTGACATCATCATAAAATAAGCCACCGATACCGCGCTGCTCATCACGATGACGCAGGTGAAAATACTCATCACACCATTGCTTGAAATCAGGGTAGACGCTGTCGCCAAAAGGCGCGCACAGATCATGACAGACTTGATGCCAATGCACGCAATCAGCGAGTACAGGATAAAACGGCGTCAAATCAAAACCACCACCAAACCACCAGATAGGGTCTTCGCCCTCAGCTTCAGCAACGAACAAACGCACATTGGCATGGCTGGTTGGGACGTTCGGGTTTTTGGGATGGACAACCAATGAGACACCCATAGCTTGGGCTTTACGACCAGCGATATGGGGATGGCGTGCAGTGGCTGAAGCAGGCAAGTTATGCACGTGAATATGACTGAACATCACACCTGCTTTTTCAATCACCTCACCATCTGCTAGGACACACGAGCGACCGCCGCCGCCTTCAGGACGTTCCCAGTCATCAGGAATAAAGACCGCCGACGTTTGGCTATCACTGCTGCCATCGCGCTCTTGCGCTTCTAAGGCTTGACAGATACGAGCCTGCAAATCGACCAAAAATTCACGCACACGCATGATGTCGTTATTGGCTGGCACTGTTAAGTTTGCCGCTGGCAGATTTGGAAGGTTATCACTATTTGGAATACTCATAAAATATCTATTTATTTAGTGTATTGATGTCTATTTATTAAGATGTAACGCGGTATTGAAATCTTTATCTAATAAATGACCCATGCGGTCGCGCTTGGTCGCCAAATATTCAGCATTCATATCATTTACCCCAACCAATAAAGGCACGCGTTCCACGACATTAATACCGTGCTCGGTTAGATAAGCCACTTTGTCTGGATTATTGGTGATGAGTCTGACGGCGTCAACACCGATATGAGCGAGCATCGGCCCGCACATATCATAAATACGTGCATCAGCGGGTAAGCCCAACATGAGGTTGGCATCTAAAGTATCATGACCTTGGTCTTGCAGGGCGTAAGCGCGAATCTTATTGGTCAGACCAATACCGCGACCTTCTTGGCGCAAGTATAATATCGCCCCGCAGCCAGTCTCTTGTATTGCTTGCATCGCCGTGTTGAGCTGCGGTCCACAGTCACATTTTAATGAGCTAAAAGCATCGCCCGTCAAGCATTCTGAATGAATGCGAATCAATGGAATGGTTTTTTCTGCTCGCGTGGCGTCCGTTTGACTCGGTGAGTTGTCCGCCGTATGTTGATTGACGACAGGCAGACCGACAGTCAGCATCACATGCTCTTGACCTTCGTCGTTTTCAAAGATATGAATATCAAACTCGCCGTGACGAGTAGGTAGTTTGGCACTGGTAATAAATTGATATGACATTAATGTCCTGCATAAGCCGATAAGCGTGGCGGTAGAGGGTCTTTTTTAACCATATTAAAACAGCGATGACATCCTAGCTGCATGATGAAAGTAGGATAATGCCAGTATAATTCATTCGTAAAGAGTGCATGCTGATTGTCTTTATTATAAAAACACACAAAGTTCACAAACGACGCACGATGATTAAAGCGACAATTAAAAATAAATGCTATTATGCCATACTATTTTGACGGATACAGTGACAAGTCTTTGCCCTTACATTACTATGTCGTCACTAACATCCGATATTGATGCACAATAATAAGGCATAATATTATCCCTTGTTATGAAAGCGCCAAAGCAAAGCTCCATCGCTGTCTATGACGGCAGCGTATGTGCTATTCGGTGCAGCGCCGCTCTTTATATGTTTATATAAAGACATAGAGGCTGCCTGAATAAATTTATGAACAGTTATATGGTCGATTACACCAATAATGGTGTAGATATTATTGACGTCACTTAGGTAGCATTATGCACTAAGAGGCTGTCTTGTCAGCAGATTGGTAGGTATCGTACGGTTTATGCAGCAGTCACCTCATTCCCCACAGTCTCAGTCCGTATCTATGCCAGCTGTCGATTCTGCTGCCCAGCTGTCGAATTTACAGCAGACTTATACTGTGATTCCACGCGTCCGTCCTGATACGCCTTTGCTGGATAGCATTGCAGCGCCAGCTGATCTTAATACTCTGACAACTGCTCAACTTATCACGTTGGCTGATGAGCTGCGGCTATTTCTATTGTATTCAGCAGGTCAAAGCGGTGGGCATTTTGGTGCTAATTTGGGCGTGGTTGAATTGACCATTGCGCTGCATTACCTACTAGATACGCCGCAAGATCAAATCGTTTGGGACGTGGGTCATCAAGCCTATGCTCATAAAGTATTGACGGGTCGCCGTGATCAGTTGGCGACGATTCGCTCAAAAGATGGTTTGACTGCTTTTCCTGAGCGTGCAGAATCCGTTTACGATACCTTTGGCGTTGGTCATTCATCGACGTCAATCTCAGCTGGTCTAGGCATGAGCTTAGCACTGCGTTATCAAGGTCGCGCGCAAACCGTTGCTTGTATCATTGGTGATGGTGCAATGACCGGTGGTATGGCGTTTGAAGCGATGAATGATGCGGTGCAACAAGATGCGGATTTATTGGTCATTTTAAATGACAATGACATGTCGATCTCTTGTTCTATCGGTGGTTTTTCACGGCATTTAGCGATGCTATGGGAGTCAGGATATCAGGTTGATATCTCTGATGCAGGCGAGCCAGTACTATGCCAACGCCCTGATATGCAAGGCTTTGATCGCCGTAAGCGTCACAAAGAGATGCGTGATGTGCCGCAGTTAGAAGACAATTTATTTAAAGCGATTGGTTTTACCTACTTTGGTCCGTTTGATGGACACAATATCCCTGAGCTACTGCGGGTATTGTCACTTGCCAAGCAGATAACAGGGCCTGTTTTAATCCATATTTATACCACCAAAGGCAAAGGTTTTGCCCCAGCTGAGTTAGATCCCGTCGGCTATCATGCTATCAGCAAGCTCCCTGTCGAAATCAAGAATGATACTCAGGCTGTCGCCACAGAAAAATCACTGCCCAACACCAAACCTGCGTTAAAATACTCGCAAGTATTTGGGCAATTTTTATGTGATAAGGCTGCTGATGACGATAAGCTGCTTGCCGTCACACCTGCTATGGAAGAAGGCTCGGGGATGATTGATTTTGCCCGTCAATTTCCGGAGCGGTTTTTTGATGTGGCGATTGCTGAGCAACATGCAGTCACACTGGCTGCTGGTATGGCAACCCAAGGCGTAAAACCAATCGTGGCAATTTATTCGACGTTTTTGCAACGTGGCTATGATCAGCTGATTCATGATGTGGCTTTGCAAAATTTAGACGTCACGTTCGCTATTGATCGAGCAGGTTTAGTCGGTGAAGACGGTGCAACGCATGCAGGCGTATTCGATTTTGCCTTTTTACGCTGCGTGCCCAATATGCTGATCGCCGCGCCAAAAGACGAAAACGAATGCTACCATTTGCTTAATACGTGCTATGAATATCAAGGCTGCACGGCAGTACGCTATCCGCGCGGTGTCGGTACTGGCGCAGTTATCGCATCGCCAGCACAGACTTATAACGTTGGCGAGGCAGTGATAGAGTCGGTATTAGGTAGTGAGGATGCGCCTAAAAAGCTGGCGCTACTCGCATTTGGCACCATGGTTGCGACGGCTCAGCAAGCGGCAGAAAGCCTAATTGACAATGATATAGCATCAGACTGTCAGGTACATGTCATTAATATGCGCTGGGTAAAACCTTTAGACACGGCATTATTAGAAAAGTTATTAGAGCAAGGTATTACACACATTGCGACTTTGGAAGAGCACATGATTATGGGCGGCGCGGGCAGTGCGGTAAATGAGTATTTGCTTAACGAATCGCCAGCCTTTAAAAACAACCATCCTGCCGTTATTAATATCGGCATTCCAGATCGCTTTGTCGCCCATGGCTCACAAGCAGAGCAAATGGCTGATTGTGGTTTAGATGTTAATGGTGTGGTAAGGCAGCTTGAAAAGCTTCTGTCGTAAGTTATACCTTTGAACGTTTTTAAGTTTTTAAACTGTCATTTGGACAGAGTATTGGTTAAATAGATAAAAGCTCGATCGATAGAGCGAACGCCTACTTAGTCGTAGGTGCTGACTTTTTTACAACTTACGCAGTTTGTGATGACCACCAAAATTTGGGTTGGTTTGGCGAACGTCATGGTTTTTTTCGTTTTTTATCGAACAATTTTAGTATAATGCGATCATCGCTTTTAAATGGCGCATTTTTTTAATCGTATAAATACAGTGTGATGCAGCGGCTGATTGGCATGTTGTGGGCACAGAGTTCGTCTTATTTTTGACATTCATTCATCAAGCAAATAGGTTATTTATGGAACCCATGGTCGTCATCGCAGCACGTACTGCTGAAAAAGTTGGTAAAGAGATTTTATATGCGCATCAAAACCGCCATAAAATCGAGTTGGATATTGAGTCAAAAGGGCTTGATGGATTGGTTACGCGTATTGATCGTTTTAGCGAAGAGCTGACGATTGAAACCCTAAAAGCCAGCTATCCAAATCACTCGTACTTGGGTGAAGAGTTTGGTATGCAAGAAGGTCGCGGTGAAGATGCGGACTGGTGCTGGATTATTGATCCGCTAGATGGTACCAAAAACTTCGTACATGGTGTGCCGCAGTTTTGTGTGTCTATCGCAGTACAGCATAAAGGCGTGACCCAACATGGCGTGATCTATGACCCTGTCCGTGATGAGATGTTCTCTGCTAGCCGTGGTAAAGGCGCGCGCTTGAACAATCGCCGCATGCAAGTGAGCGAGCGCAAAACGATTGATGGTGGTCTATTTACGACTGGTCATCCGCTTGAGCGTAAACGCAATGGCGAAGTCATCTCTTATGCCAAGCAGCATTTTGAAAGCTTGCAAAAAATCTCTGAAGCGGGCGGTCAAGTTCGTCGTTTAGGCTCTGCTGCGCTTGATTTATGTTATGTCGCTGCTGGTCGTTTTGATGGTTATTTTGAGATGTCTATTAAGCCGTGGGATATCGCGGCAGGTGAGCTTATCGTGACCGAAGCACGTGGCGTGGTGGTTGACCATACAGGTGCACACAACTCAATGACTTCAGGCTCTATTTTCGCCTGTAACATTAAGTTATTGAAGCCATTGATGCAAGTGGTTGTTCCAACGTGGGGTGACGCATTTTAAGCACCACTTAAGCATAATTATTAAGACAACTTAAAACTAAAAAGCTGGTTCCATTATGGAGCCAGCTTTTTAGTTTTACCATTACCTTTATAGCTACTTTTGTCTTCAACCGTAATGCCTTGGAACTTAAGCGCTTTACTGGTGGTTTCCAACAGTTGCAACTCTTCTTCAATAAGCGTCAGCATTTCTTGCACATGCGGCAGTGCTTTACTACAAGCCGTAATCCCAAATTCAATCTTATCTAGATAACTAGCAAGGGTGATATTCATTGCTTGACCATTGAAGACAATAGACGCAGGGTACAACGATTGCAAGCGTGCACCATTCCAATATAGTGGTTTTTCAGAACCAGGCACATTAGAGATAATCAGGTTAAACGCCTGCTTTTTGGGAAATAGACTGGTCGCTAAGTTGATACCTTCCCAAGCATAGGCAATCACGCTGTAGTTAATCACTTGGGCTTGATTCATACGTCGAAAGCGGCGTTTGCCGTTATTCATACTGCGATGAATCAGTTTGATTCGGCTCAGAGGATCATCTAAATGCGTGCCCAAATTGGCCAGTACAAAGGATAATTGATTGCCTGCCACACTGTCATCCGTACGTAGCGACATCGGTACAAAAGCAATGAGCGGCTTGCTAGGCAGCGCATCCATGGATATGAGATAACGACGAATGGCACCCGCACATACCGCCAGCACCACATCGTTTTTACTGATATTTAGTCGCTCAGCAATATCGTTAAAACGCTGAATATCATAAGACTGCGCGGCTATACGCCGTGATGCTGAGATACGTTTATTAAGCACACTCATCGGTGCATCAAAAGTACCGACATAGCTGTCATCACCGTAATTTTTCAAATTATCCAGTAATTCGGTAAAAACAGGCTTAATGGTAGATATTTGCTCTTTAATGATGCGTAATGCGGAGCGCTCTTTGGGTAAAATCGCATCGACTTGATTGCGATGGCGTGCCATTAATGACCAAATCGGTAGCGTTACTGGCTCAGTGGGCGATTGTGATAATGATTTTTTGACAAGGCGCATGGCAGCAATGCCATCAACCAACGAATGGTGAATTTTGAAATATAGAGCAAAACGCTCAGGGTCGCCTTCATTTTCTGGTTGAATACCTTCAATCACGTGACATTCCCACAATGGCATGGCACGATCCAACAGCCGACCATGTTCTCTTGAAACATACATCAATAACTCGCGAACCCGTGCAGGCTTTGGTAAGGCAACATGATGCAAGTGATGCTCAACATCAAAATGCTTGTCCTTTTTCCAAAAAGCCAAATGCTCAAGCACTTGGTTGAAAGGAAAGGTAGGCGACACATCAGAATCTTGCATTTGTTTGACCAATTGGCAAACAAAACCGCTACCCGCATTCTCTGGCAATTCGAATAGGAATAGACCTCCAACATGCATGGGCTGTTTACGCGACTCAAGAAGTAAAAACAACTGGTCGACTGCTGTGAGAAGCCGCATAATAAATCCTTTTATGACGATAAGTTGAGTAAGAGTTACTTCTTTTATTATTATTTTATAGCTGACTTTTTATTAAATACTATGAATTTAATAATGGTCATTAAGTTTAAAAGCTATTGAAAAAAGTATCCTGTTTGCGGTGAGCTGGCAGTCGCCATTTTGCGCATTGGCATACGACCCGCCAAGAACGCCGCGCGCCCTGCCCAGATGGCATGCTTCATGGCATGAGCCATCATGACTGGGTTTTGCGCATTGGCAATCGCCGAATTCATCAGGACGCCATCACAGCCAAGCTCCATGGCCAGCGCTGCATCAGAGGCCGTGCCAACGCCTGCATCGACCAATACCGGTACTTTGGCATTCTCGATAATAAGACTGAGGGTGTGACGATTCAGCAAACCAAGACCTGAACCAATCAAGCTACCAAGTGGCATAATTGCCACACAGCCCATACTTTCTAATTCTTGAGCGACGATAGGGTCGTCTGAGGTATAAACCATCACTTCAAAGCCGTCATCAATCAATACTTTAGCAGCTTTTAGCGTTTCCATCACATTCGGATAAAGGGTTTTTTCATCGCCCAATACTTCAAGCTTAACCAGATTATGCCCGCCTAACAGCTCGCGAGCAAGCTTACAGGTACGAATGGCAGTCTCGGCATCGAAACAACCAGCAGTGTTGGGTAAAATGGTGTATTTATCGGGGGAAATCACATCAAGTAGATTTGGCTCATTGCTGTTTTGCCCAATATTAGTACGACGAATAGCAACGGTGACAATCTCTGCTGCCGACGCGCCAATGGCGGCGCCCGTTTCAGTCATATCTTTATACTTGCCCGTACCGACCAACAGGCGAGAAGAAAAAGTACGACTCCCGACCGTAAAAGTGTCTTGTAAAAGGGGCGTCGGATGAGTAGCAGTGCTTGTGTTCTCTGACATAACTGAAAATCCTAATGGCGAGTAAAACAAAATGCTATTATAACAAAATCATGCAATCTTACTTGCAGTCTTTTTTGGTTTAGCCAGTTAAGCATAATACGTTTGCCACGCTTTGACACGAGTTTCTTTCTGAGTTTATCTTTATCTATCAGGTCGCTTTTATGATGCAACTGCCGTACAGTTTTGCGAAACGCCATCAAATTTTGGCCGTACTTGCCATTGATCCTGAGCTGCCAGCGACTTTGGTGCTGACCAAAGCCACGCCATTATCAGCGATTAATGAGGCAGTGCGATTTTTACAGCAGCAAGGGGTACGCGGTGTGCCCACTTATGAAAGCATCAGCGCCGATGACTTTGAAAAGCGCATGAACGCCGCTTATGCAGGCAATACTGGTGAGTCGCAACATATTGCCGCTGGACTCGAAGACCATCCTGATCTTGATAGTTTGGCAGATAGTGTCCCTGAAACTGAAGATTTGATGGATCAACAAGATGATGCGCCTATTATTCGTCTCATCAATGCATTGTTGTCCGAAGCCATACGTTTAAATGCCTCAGATATCCATATTGAAACCTTTGAAAAACGCCTTGTCGTTCGCTTTCGCGTCGACGGTGAATTAAAAGAAATTATTACGCCAAAACGCCAATTAGCGCCATTATTGGTATCGCGTATTAAGGTCATGGCCAAGCTCGATATCGCCGAAAAGCGTGTGCCACAAGATGGACGTATCAGCTTACGGCTGGCAGGGCGTGAGGTTGATGTGCGGGTATCGACATTGCCATCGAGCTTTGGTGAACGCGTGGTCATGCGTCTATTAGATAAGCAAGCAGGTCGCTTGAATATGACGTATTTAGGGCTGTCTGATAATGATTATAGCGAGCTAAAACGCTTGATCCATCGCCCACACGGCATTATTTTGGTGACAGGGCCGACAGGTTCAGGGAAAACCACGACGCTATATTCAGCACTGACCGATCTCAATGACCAAACCCGCAATATCTTGACCGCTGAAGATCCGATTGAGTTTCAGCTCGATGGCATTGGGCAAACGCAGGTTAATAATAAAGTCGATATGACTTTTGCCAAAAGTTTACGTGCGATGTTACGCCAAGATCCGGACGTGGTCATGGTTGGTGAGATTCGCGATTTAGAAACGGCAGAGATTGCCGTACAAGCGTCGCTTACTGGACATTTGGTGTTATCAACTTTACACACCAACACCGCCATTGGTGCCGTCACGCGTCTGCAAGATATGGGTGTTGAGCCATTCTTATTATCGTCATCGCTGATTGGTGTCGTCGCCCAGCGCTTGGTGCGTACGTTATGCCCGCATTGTCATGGTTGGCAGGCTGCTGATAGTGAGCAAGCCAAATTATTTACTGAAATTGGTATTGTGCCAGTCTCAGAGAATGGTGCTGACGCTTTAACAACTACACCTATCAATCTACCCAGACCAGTTGGCTGCGACAAATGCAATCAATCAGGGTTTAAAGGACGGACGGCGATTTATGAAGTGGTGCCCGTTGATGATACCTTGCGCCGTATGATTCATAGTAATACTGCCGAATATGAGCTAGAGGAGTACGCACGTCAGCAGACACCGTCGATTCGTGCGGATGGGTTGCATAAAGTCATTGCAGGTCGTACGACGTTAGAGGAATTGCTACGAGTGACAAAAGAGAGTGCCTTAGCTGATGACACGATACTTGTATAAAATACTTAAGGTGTGTTGGTGATTGTTCAACGTACCTCAGCCAAAGGGTTTGTATAGCAGATAAAAGATAACTGGCTATGGTAGCCAGTTATTTGATGGTCATTATTTACTGCTTTGAATACTTTAGTATTTTGAATACTTCAGTGCTTTTAATAATTTAACGTGTGACATCGCTATTATTTTGCAGCGATACATTCAACTTCAACGCTGGCACCTGCCGCCAATTCAGCGACGCCAAAGGCTGAACGTACCGGATAAGGTTTGGCCAATTCCGCTTTATAGACTTTATTAAAATCGTCAAAGTCATCCATGTCTGTCAGCATCGCCATACATTTGACGATGTCTGATTTTTGATAGCCATATTTTAACAAGGTTTCATTGATATTATCCAATGCTTGCTTGGCTTCGGCTTTGACACCACCTTTGACTAATTTGCCATCTTTAAAACCAATTTGTCCAGACATGTATAGCGTATCGCCCACCCGTACTGCTTCTGAAAAAGGATAATTACCGCCATCACCAAGAAACACAGGGCTAGATTTAGTCACACTTGCGGTATTTGCCATTGGCGCCGCATTCGCTGTCATAGCAAGGCCTAGTGAGCACGCGCCCACGAGCAACGCCTTAGTTAAATGGGCAGTCAATTTATGGGTAATCTTGGACATCGCTGTCTCCTTATTATACGTTTTTTTCACAATTTTTTTAAATTCACTATACAAGTTTAACAAACATAATGTCTCATCACACTAGATGACACATTATGTCTTACTTATGCTTAACCAGTTATTGGTCGTTTTGCTCAGCTTCGACTTCTGTTTTAGATTCAGTGTCAGCTTCTAGCGGCTTTTCGCTGGTGTTGCCTTGACGGCGGGCTTCTAACTCAGACTTAGGTATCCAAGCCCATGTCATCTTAACCACGATAGGGTCACGATCACTGTCAGACTCACGGTCATGAATGACGCACGGAATTACCATTTCGCCTTTTGGTGTATTTAGGATATCTAAGCGCTGCTCATCCGATAAAGACGCCACTGCTGCAATTTGGCCTTTTTTAATCGGGCGATAAAAATTAACCGAGTATGATTTAATCAATAGTACGCGGTCAGAGGGTAGGTTTAAACCCAAAATAAAACCAGTCGCTGTTTCGGCAAGTAAGGTAATGGCGACCGCATGAATAGAACCAATATGATTTTGCACCGCTTTGGTGTTGTTTAAGCTCACGACGACTTGGTTGGGTTCGACCGTTTCATAATAGACGCCCGTTGTGCCTACGTATGGCACCACTTTACCAAAGGCTTTGGATAAGATGCTCGAGCGTGCGCTGGCAGGTAAGTATTTGGTAACAGATAACAGTTTGGTAAATTGATTGCTGATGGGCTTGAGCGTGCTGTTGGGTTTTTCGACGGGCGATCTTGTGCTGTCAGAGGTTTTGGCAGGCAATTTATTGGTTAGCTTGCTAGGGAGTTTTTTTAATAATCCTGACATACAAAATTCCTTAATGTAGATAGATTAAATGACGCTTTGAGTGTTACATATTTCATCATAGCAGCTGATAGGATGCCTATTGTGCAAGCTGCCATGCTTACTATGGTACATTAACCGCCGTCTGCCTACTATTATTAGCATGAACTGCTGCGCTTATAAAATAGGGCTAACGTAATGATACTCTAGATGCTAGGAATACTATCGCTCAAAGCAATATCGTATCACTCAGATGCTTTCATAAACAGTGCTGCTGGATGCCATAAAGACAGCCACGCTATAATGATGACATTTTAGCGTATCTTATTGATTATTTTTCTTATTTCCTTTTTTCTATGCTGGATGAAGCTATGCCTGACACGTCAATTCATGCGCCGACCAATATCATTTATACAGGCGTTGCTGGTACGGGGAAAACCTATCGACTGTTACAAATTGCTAAGCGATATACCGATTATCTGCCGAGAGCCGATGAGGCAGATTTGTTGGGGCAACTATTACAAGAGCTTAGCTGGCGTGAAATCGTATGCTTGGTGCTTTTGGATTTTCAGTCTAAACACCAAGACTTGGTAAAAGTGCCTGAAATCGTCAATCATGCGTTCTTTGTCGCGAAAGCGGCGCAGAATGCACGCGAAAAAAACTTAAATAGCACCGCATGGTTAGCGCTACGTAGACACAGTCCTGCTGACTCTAAGACAGTGAGTTTCGATAATCGTGCCAGCCAAGCCTATTTTGATAAAGATGAGGGCGGTGCGTGGTATTTGCTGCCAGAAAGCTTTGAGTTATTAACAGAGCTATCGCAGCAACTTGCCGAATTTCAGCAAGCGCAGCGTGATAACAGTGTCAACCAAAGCCAAGCTAACCCAAATCAAGGTTTTAGCCAGCAGCGTTTTACCATGGTTAGCTTCCATCAAGCGTATGGCTATGAAGAGTTTGTCGAAGGCATTCGTCCTGTCATGGCAGCGTCTAATCATACAATGGATAGCTCATCTCAAATGAATTACGCCATTCAAGATGGTGCATTCTTAAAACTGTGTCAACGGGCAGCAAGTGATCCAGAGCAGCGTTATGCCATCTTAATTGATGAGATCAATCGCGCCAACGTGTCACGAGTATTTGGCGAGCTACTCAGTCTAATTGAGCCAGACAAACGGGCTGGCATGGCAAACGCGATGACCGTTCATTTGGCCTATTCTGGACGGGCTTTTAGCATCCCTGCCAACATCGATATTTATGCCACGATGAACATCCAAGATCACTCGTTAGCACCACTTGATATGGCATTACGTCGGCGCTTTCGTTTTATTGAATGTCCACCGCAACCAGAATTATTACCCATCATTCATGTGCCCCAAAACTCAGAAACTGACAGTCCAGCGGCGATGGTAGATTTGGCAAAGCTATTAGCTGGTTTGAATAATCGCATCACGCAAACAGTGGGAATGGAAGCGCAATTAGGTCATGCTTTTTTATGGTCAGTGACGAATCTTGGACAATTGCAAGCCGTGTTGGTCGAACAAATCATTCCGCAGTTAATGCAAGCGACGGGTGGGCAAGAGGGTACTTTGCAATATATCTTTAGAGATGAGCAGCAGTCACTGCAAGCACAGTTTATTCATGATAGTCATGCATCGAGCAATAACAGTGTGAGTGACCAAGTAAATTCGAGTAATCAAAATCCGCTGTTTACTGGTCAAAATGCATTTTTCGGTCAGTCTATAAGCACTGCTGGCTATAAGATAAATGCCGACCTCATTACGGGGGTAGGCGATTTTGCCAAACCTACTGTCTATCAACGTTTATATCCATAAAGGTGCTCAGCGTTGATAAATAATAGTTTTAGTCATAAAGTCATAGCCAATAATATTGATAGTGCCAACGTTAATGCATTTGATGTAAATACCATCACTGTTTTTGAACACCAGCGTTTAACAGCGCATGACTTCTTACGGATATCTGATTTCCATTGGTTGATGGCGCAAGAGTTTGCGGTCTTTAGCATTAAGCGCAGACAGGGACAATGGCAGTTAAAAGTCGGACATTATATAGGGGTTATTTTGCTGCCCAGCGGCATGACGCTTGAGATATTACCCAAACTCGCGGCAAAAACTTCTAGGGCTCAAGTCGCGCAGCAATCATACCTTTCACAGAATGCTAGTCATCGCCATGCCAGTCATCGCCTCGATATCAGGCAAACTCGCCAATGGGTGCAGGACATGCTATCGGATTTGACCAATAGCAGTCATGCCAAAAACAAGTTACCCAATACAAAAAATCTAGGTCAATTTAGCAGTCAATTGTCGCCGCTATCGATAGACGTACTGCCATTATCAGATTGGCTTATCACGCAGTTTTTGCAGCGGCTGGCTCATTATCGACCAAGCAAACACTATCAGACGCAGGTCGATAATCAAGCATCGCTACAAGGTCGACTGCTCATCAAAGAACAAATGCGCCACAACAGCATGCAGCCGCATAAGTTTGTCTGTGAGAGCAGTATACTGAGCCAAGACATGCTAGGTAATCGGCTGATTAAGAGCACGTTGATTTTGCTAACGCCTTTATTTTTTCAATCAACGCTATCGAAAGCAGATGCGCCTAAATTTTTGCAGGCTTGGCAGCGAGTAGCGGCGTTGAGTTATCAAGAGCTGACACAGTTAGAGTCGATATACAAGCAAGCAAAGCGTCAGTTAGCCGTGCAACCGCTTCGAGCACCGCAACTACAGGCTGCTCAGCAGTTGTTAGATATGGCTTATTGGTTACTAAGGCAGTCCAATGTGGCAACAGGTAATGGTATTGCGCCAAATAAACCATTCAAGCAAAATCTGTCGTCTCCGCGTTTATGCTTGCTGATTGATATGAATCAAGCCTTTGAGCAATGGGCAAGCCTGCGCATTGCCTCGATGTTTCAGCAAGTGAGTCAACAATATCAGCCGTTATATCAAATGCAAAGTATCTGGCTAACCGATGCAGAAGGGCGCGCATGTCTGTCCATACGGCCTGATTTGCTCATATATAAAACTGATGCTAATGATAATTGTCAAAATCAGAGTAGCACTGCGGTTATTGAAGCTAGAGAAAAAGGTCACTATAGCCATGTCATCGATATTAAATGGAAGCATTTATCGCAGACAGCCAGCATTAGTGCCAGCGATGCTTATCAACTGATGAGTTACGCTCAGGCCTATCAAGCAGGGCAGGTGTGGCTGGTTTATCCAGTACAAGATAATGAGCGGTTACCAGTTGTGCTCAGCCAACAAGTGCATGATTATAAAAAAACTGATGGCCCTAACAACCATGATAATAGCCATAATGTTACTGATGAAAAAGTGAGTCCTGCGCCATTGTGGCTCGTACCATTCAATGTTCTGACTGGTACGATAAACGGTAGCTTGCTTCCTGATTGGAATAGAGTATAATGAGCGCTGTCGATGAGTAAGTAGCACTTAGCATCGTGGAGAAAAGGATTTGTCATAGTGGTTTTTATGATAAATGAGCGTTTTTTAAGTAATTTAGCAGTTTTTTTAAATTAATTAAAAATAGGTGTTGACACCATCGGCTTTTCCCCTTAATATGTGCACCTCGATAGCAAGGAACGTTAACAAGTTAGTGGCATTGCCAACAACGAGTTAATCAACAAACTATCGTGATAATAGAAATTTCGGAGTGTGGCGCAGTTTGGTAGCGCATCTGGTTTGGGACCAGAGGGTCGTAGGTTCGAATCCTATCACTCCGACCATCTATTTTTAAGAGCCTTACAGGCTTTTTTTTATGTATAATGGTTTAGTTTCTGATATATTTAAAACTTGCTTTAGTATATAAAAGTCCTCTAAGAGCGCCTGTAGCTCAGCTGGATAGAGCATCTCCCTTCTAAGGAGGTGGCCGCAGGTTCGAATCCTGCCAGGCGCACCATTTAGCCTGCAAATCTTGCCTCATTAGGCAATAGTTATGGCGGTTGTAGCTCAGTTGGTAGAGCCCCGGGTTGTGATCTCGGTTGTCGTGGGTTCGAGTCCCATCAGTCGCCCCATATTTTATTCTGCATTATCCTCTTCTTGTTCTACCTCATTATAAAAACCTTATTCTAAATAATAATACTTGCCATGTTTGGCTTTTTTTTGTGCCTGTATGATTGGTTTTAACCTATCTTACCCCCTGCGATTAAAATTTATAGACTCATCAGCCCTTTGATTGTCTATTGATTTACTGGCCTTTTGTCTCATTTATTTTTATTATGGGTTCTCTTTTGAGACGCTCGCTATCTCTGTACGTGCCTTAAACCTGCTTTGTTATTCTTTAACCGCCTTTATATAGAATAGCAAAATATAGAATAACAAAGGCAACGCTTTTAGTGATGCATCATGATAAGGTCTTAAAGCCCGTTGATATATTAGGTCATCCATTAAGAAGTGATTCATTGAAGATGATACGAGTGTTAAGAAAACCAAAGGTCAGTTAAAAAATATATTGAATAGATTAAGTAAGCCTAAGACCGTAGTAGGGATGTGAGTGCTTGTCTGAGATGCGCTGCTATGGATCTTATATTATTGAGGAAGTGATTGATGGACGCATTGAGCGTATTGCTACAAAACGTGCATTTGTTTGAAACCAAGTATTATCGTTTGAATGGGACTGGTAATTGGTCTTATTCCATCACTAGACAAGATACGATTTTGTTTTATTTAGTGATGTCTGGGAGCTTTTGCATCGATGTCGGCAATGGTTTGCGACAGGCGCACGCAGGCGATATGATTATGATTCCCAGTGCTCATAAGCATGTGAGCTATGCCTTAGATCATAATGGTGACGATGCGCTACCGCTAGATGAGTTGCTGACTCATTGTAAGGAAAACACCCTTGATATCGATGGCAACGGTGATCCTAACTCGTCTTTGATATTGATTGAATGCAAGTATGATAAAGAAATGATACGTCCTTTGTTGTCTGTGCTGCCTGCGATTTTGCCTGAAATCAACGATGAGTCTGACGGTAGGTTTGAGGTCATTGATGTCGAGATTAAGCTGCTGACCTTAGAAGCCGAGCGTGAGCGCATGGGCAAGACTGCAATCATCAATCATTGGGCAAGTATTATGATGATTGAATGTTTGCGGGTTTATATTGAAAGTTTGCCTGAGGCCACAGAAAATTGGCTAAAAGCCATGAAAGACCCGTTTTTGACCAAGGCGTTAGCAGCGATGCATCAAGCGCCCAATCAAAACTGGACTATTCATAAGCTGGCTGAAGTCGCAGGAATGTCACGCTCAAGCTTTGCGCAGCGCTTTAAAGATACAGTTGGTATGCCGCCGTTGACCTATCTCATTGATTATCGCTTGCGCTTGGCGGCCCGTTATCTACGCTTGCAGCAAAACAGTATTGGCCGTATCAGTGAGTTGGTTGGCTATGCGTCAGACTCGACCTTTAGTCAAGCATTCAAGCGCGTTTATGGGGTATCACCAAAAGCCTATCGCCAACAATATCAACAAGAAAACATCGCATAACGTATCGTTAATACACCATAAAAGCGTTAAGGTTGCCATTAGGCCCTTAACGCTTTTTTGTTTTCTCATGGTGAAGTATGAGACTTTTATGGAGATATTTCGTCTATGGTTGACAGGTGTCGACACGGAGTATTTTGACGATGGACAGCTGACAATGTGCTTGTGTTCAGGTACTATGGAATAATGAGTCATCTAGGCGCAAACGCTTGTTTTTAGCGTAAGATATGTCACTGTATGGTGGTCAGATCGTTTGTTCTAAATGATATTTATTTTTGCTGCTGATGGTATGTTATGACTGAACCGACCGCAAAGCCACGCGCAGGAGCCAATAGCCAACAAGGCTCAGCTGTGTCCGCTAAAAAACAAAGCGATATGAATCCAAGCAACGTCAAGCGTGGTCGAAAAGACAAGGCGGGTGCGACACTTGACAAAGCCATGTTATTGGCACTGTTTACGCTGCCAGATATTGAAGAGGCAGTTGTTAAAGAGACAGTCGTTAAAGAGGTCGTTAAAGGCGCAGCTGATGAGTTGTCTAATACCCATAGCACGGTGCAACAGCCTGCTGCTAGCGAGATGAATATTGCCGAGCAGCGTGTGGCACTGTATCGTACCCAGCATGAGCGTACGCGATTATTATATATGGCATCCGCTGCCACGCGACCTACTTATTTGGTACAAACGCTCAAATCACAATTCGTAGAACATCAGCAATACTTGTTGGCACAGCAGCTTGATAAACGCGGCTTGATGGATACCGATGGATTAGAGCGTCTTTGGCAGCAGCTGCATGTGGTCGATGACATCATCGCTGATATTGTCCGTCATATGCCAGCTCAGCAGCCAGCAGGTTGGCAATTGACCACTCAGGATGGGCGAAATCCGCTATGCTTTGCCACCGTTGGCAAATTAAAGAACAGTAAGCCTATTCGTGATCAAGGCAGTCTAAATAGCTATGTGCTTGGGCACTTCGGCGTGAGTAGTTTTACCTATGATCGCGGCTATTATATTGGACATGTCGTTGGCTACTTATTCAGCTGTTATTTTTGTGCCCATCTATCTATTAGCTATGGTGTTACGGCACTTGGTCCGCAGGTTATAGCTGATTACGATTACGCCAGTCTTGAGACGCCATACATGGTTAGACTGCTACAAGGGCTGGATGGCTACTGTAAAAAACGTATTTATCAATTGGCAGTTATCTGTGCGCGATTGAGTGTCTTTGCCAGTGACAAGCGTATCGAGAGAATGCTCATTGCTGAGGTCAACGACTTCGATAAAAAACTGCAGCAGCAGCACTTAGATGTTTTGTTATTGCAAGGTTTGATGCCAGACAGTAGCGATTCTACGCCGCTTTTTTAAGCCATTAAATCTCGATAGACCGCCTTTACAAGTCCTTGTTTATTACTTTTTCTTGTTGACCACTTTAGGATATTCGCTGCTATGCCCGCTTATCATTATAAAGCGTTAGATGACCATGGCAGTGTGCAAAAAGGCTTGCTCGAAGGCGATTCTGCGCGGCAAGTTCGCCAGCAGCTGCGTGATAAACAATGGACGCCCGTTGAAGTCAGTGCCGTCAATGACAGACAAAACCAGAATAAAAACCGCTATAAAAAACCGTCTGCTTACGAGCTGGCATTGCTGACCCGTCAATTGTCGGTATTATTGGCAGCGGGTATTCCGTTAGAGGAAACGCTTGCCGCCGTCGTCAAACAATCACCAAAAACCCATATTAAATCTCTCATGCTTGCCGTGCGCTCGCATGTGTTAGAAGGTTTGAGCTTGGCGCGAGCATTGCAGCAAGCCGCCAGTTTTCCACCACTATATATCGCGACCATTGCGGCAGGGGAAAAGTCAGGTCACTTGGATTTAATCTTGAACCAGTTGGCAGATTACACCGAAAACCGCTTTGCATTGCAAAAGAAAATCCAAGGCGCGATGGTTTATCCGATTGTGCTGATGGTGATGGCAGTCGGCGTGATTATGGGCTTGATGAGTTTTGTGGTGCCCAAAATTGTCAAAGTGTTTGAGCAATCTGAGCAAGCGCTACCGCTCATTACCCAAATTGTTCTTAGCCTATCTAACCTTATTACTCAGTGGTGGTGGCTGATGCTGCTAGTATTGTCAGGAACGGCATTTTTGTTTTATCGTTTTGCGCAGACGCAAGCGGGTAAGTTAGCGATAGACAGCATCGTGCTAAGACTACCGATATTGGCGCGGTTATCAAAAGGGCTGAATGCAGCACGTTTTGCCAGTACATTGGCGATATTGGTACGCTCAGGGGTGCCGTTAATTGAGGCATTGCATATTGGTGCGGCGGTGACGACCAATTTACACATTCAAAAAACCATCATCACTGCGGCTGATAGGGTGACGGAAGGCTCAAGTTTATCGAGTCAATTAGAAAAGTCCAGTTACTTTCCGCCGATGATGGTGCAAATGATTAAAAGTGGCGAAAACTCAGGCGAGCTTGAAAACATGCTCAGCCGCGCCGCCAATATGCAGGAAGCGGAAGCCACTAACTTTATCAGTACCTTGTTGTCGTTACTTGAGCCGTTGATGCTAGTGCTGATGGGCGTGGTAGTCATGATTATCGTGATGGCAGTGATGCTGCCGATTGTAAATATGAATGATCTAGCAGGATAATAAATACTCAAATCTTCTGAGCTTGTGTGCCTCCCGCTCACATTTCTATTGTAGCCATCTTACTAAATATTACGCTAGCTTTCTTAAGATTTGCTTACTGTTGTAGATTGTTGACTGAGTCACGTTTTTATTAGGGTAAAGCCAGCCATCAAGCTATAGTAAGCGTCAATCAAAAGTTATCCTTATAAATATTACTCATCATGCTGTGCTTCAGTATTGATGCTTATAAAAGTCAGTGTTCATAACAATCTACTTGCGGTGCTAGGACGTGTCCTTATTTTAAAAATGGTGATAAAAATGAGATAAATTACCGTCAAACAAGGAAAGTAGCGCAAATAATATCGAGATATTAACAAGCTATTTGACGATGTTTGGCAAAATTTAGCTATTTTTAGCCCATTTAGAAAGTAAACGATTGAATTGCGGACACGCCCTAGATAAAAATAAAATCATGGTTTATAGTGATAATCGTTTCAGTGCTCATTAATACGCCGATCATTGCCGATTATTAATGTTACTTGAACGCCACTTTTCCTATTCACATCACCTTGATGCCAAAAGCGATGACAAAAGCGATGACAAAAGCGATGACTATAATTGACAAAATTCAAGTAACTACTATGCCAATAAGTGCCATGAGTGCCAACAAGCCAGCTCCTACAAGAGCACGTCAGCCACTGCCTATGCGTAATAACCAGTCTGGATTTACTCTGATCGAGATCATGGTCGTGATTGTAATCTTGGCAATTCTTGCGGGCTTAGTTGTCCCGAAAGTGGTGGGACAAAGTGATAAAGCTCGTGTCAAGACCACTGAAACAGCGCTTGCTACAGTATCCAACGCCCTTGATATGTATAAGGTTGATAATTCGCGCTATCCGACTACCGCACAAGGTCTAGAAGCATTAACCACACCGCCAGCAGAGGCCAAAAACTACCCAGATGGTGGTTATATCAAAGGCGGCTATCCAACAGATGGCTGGGAAAACGAGATGCAATATGTCGCCCCAGGCAGTGAAGGTCGTCCTTATGATTTATTCTCGCTGGGTGCAGATGGCCAGCAAGGCGGCGAAGGTCAAGATGCTGATCTTTATGCCCAATTATAAGCACTAGCTTGACGGGTAATTAAAATATGGGTAGCTAACGATCCCTTACTCAATAGTATGTTTATTGGTGACGGTCGCTCTAATGCTCTTAAATATCAACCAATAAGACCTTATTGGTTGATATTTTTATATCAGTAAATAAATGGCGTGGCATTCCATAGATAATGTCAAACCATCCATTTTTCCAATAAGCTATACGTTTGATACCAGTCATATCGCCCCGCTCATTTGTCATTAAAATCAGCCAGTAGAGGTCATTACTCATGTTTACCAACAAACTCAATTCACAAGCCGTCATTACAAATAAACGAGTCTCTAAGTTGCCTCACGCACTTGCAATTATGAGTACTTCATTGATGGTAGGGTTGTCGATGACATCTATGAGCGCTCAAGCTGCAGGTTTGGGCGAGTTGTTTGCTAATAATGGTGCCGCAAAATCGAAGTTTTTGCCTGTCGATAAAGCGTTTCAAGTTATTAGCAGCACCAAAGCCACGTCTAAGGGCACGCGCTTATCTATTAATTTTGATATTACGCCAGGTCATTATGTCTATAAAGATCAGCTTACTCTCAGTTTTCCTAAGGGCGTGAGTGCAACCCCTTTTACTTTTAGTCAGTCGCCGGTCTCCATTGACGACCCAACCTTTGGTAAGGTTCCCGTTTTTACTCAAAAAAACATGGTAGCAACCACGACTCTGACTACTAACAATGGTAAAGGCGCAAAAAATGCACCGATTGTCATTGGCTGGCAAGGCTGTGCGAAAGCTGGGCTGTGCTATCCGCCAGAGAAAATCAAAACCACGGTAGATATCGCCGTGACACGCAAATAGACCATAAGCCGATCGACTCAAATATTGGTAATAAATAGCATATTAGGTAATAAATAGGTAGCTCTTCATGTCCATCAAGACAATAGAAAAAAAACCATCGCTAACGGTACATCGCTCGTCCAAAAAATCTTATCTACTAGCATTTGCGGTCTCTAGTAGCTCGTTGTTTACAGGACTGGCTGCGATGCCCATGATGACTCATGCGGCAGGGCTGGGTGATTTATTTAGCAGTGATAAAAATGCGGCACAGACGAAGTTTTTACCAGTCGACAAAGCCTTCCAAGTCAGCGATAGCAGTAAAGCTACCAATAATGGCACGCGCTTAGCCATTAATTTTGACATTACGCCTGAGCATTATGTTTATAAAGACCAAATCAAACTGACGTTGCCAGCTGGCGTGACCGCTGCGCCTTTTACCTTTAGTCAAAAGCCAGTTTCAATCGATGATCCAACATTCGGAAAAGTACTGGTGTTTGACCAAGCGAATATGGTGGCTACGACGACCTTGAGCAGTAGTAGTGGTAAAAGCGTCAACGATGCCGCCGTGGTGATTGGCTGGCAAGGCTGTGCCAAAGCAGGGCTATGCTATCCACCTGAAAAAATTAAAACGACGATTGATATCGCTGCTACAACGTCACAAATTGCAGAAAATAGCGCCAGTACTTCTACTCAAGAGGCTGCTAATAATAGTCTGACAGATAATGACAACACCGCCGAGTCAAGTGCGACGGTTGCCGATAGTCTTGCAGCAGAGCAAGCGCTGACTGATGATGGGGTGATTGATTACGCCTTGTTGGATGATGAGGCTTTAGAGGGAGAGCTTGGCGCTACCAATACGATTTCTGGCGCAGATGAACAAGGCGTCGATGGCACTGCGACAAGTGAGGTTTCTGCGACAACCAACAATACTGTTGCTGGAGATAATGCCACTGATAGCGATCCTTTTGGTCTGGCTTCTCATCCTTGGTTGGCATTGGTATTATTGTTTTTAGCAGGGCTGGGTTTGGCATTGACACCATGCGTACTACCAATGTTGCCAATCGTTGCCAATATCGTTGCCCGTGAGGAAAACCCAACGGTGAAACGCGGTGTTATTCTCACCACCAGTTACGCTATTGGCGTGGCAACAGCTTATGGTATTTTGGGCGCAGTTATCGCCGTGTTTGGTGAATCATTAGGCATTATCGGCTGGCTACAAAACCCCATTATCCTGATTGGTTTTGCGATTGTTTTTGTCCTACTTGCACTATATATGCTGGGTGTGTTTAGTATCCGCTTACCGAGACTTATTAGTAATAAAATGCAAGGCTTGAGTCAAGCGGGGGATAGTAAGCTGGGTAGTACGGGCGGTAGTTTAATCGCGGGTTTCTTATCTGCGCTCGTCGTATCGCCTTGTGTTTCTGCGCCATTGTTTGGGGCACTGCTTGCCGTATCGACGATTGGTAGTCCATTACTGGGTTTTGCGGCTTTATTTATGCTGGGTTTTGGTTTATCCGCACCGCTTATCTTAATTGGTGCCACCCAAGGTAAAATTATGCCGAAAGCGGGCGCGTGGATGAACTGGGTCAAGCAAGGTTTTGCCTTATTGCTCTTTGCCGTTGCTTTATTATTAATTGAGCGCGTTTTTATCTCACCCGTGATGCTAATGGTATGGGCGTTATGGTTTATGGTTGTAGCGATGTGGGCATGGAGTTGGTTGGGTAAAGGTCGTATGCTGACCCAAGCATTGGGGTTAATCGCTGGCATTTGGGCAACATGTTTAATCATTGGCGCGGCGTTGGGTAACGATGATAGTTTGCATCCGCTGGCATCTTTAAGTGCTGCTCCGATGATGCAGACGACTGGTCAGCCAGCCATGAGTAATACAACAGATAAAACCGTCACAACGCTGACTGAGTTAGATGCCATTATCGCCGCCAACCCTAAAGTGCTTGTCGATGTCACTGCTGAATGGTGTATCGAGTGCCGTATTATGGATAAAAACTTATTTCATAATCGTCCAGCGCAGATGCAGGATTGGCAGTTGGTGAGACTGGATATAACAGAAACCACTGACGATTCTAAAGCAATCTTAGCGCGCTATAAATTGTTTGGCCCGCCAGCATTGCTGTATTATCAAGACGGTCAGTTGACCAATCAACAAGTAGGTGAGATTGATCGTCCAGAATTTGAGCAAACGTTGACGATGCTTAATAACTGATACTTAATAAAATGAATAAGTCTTTTCTAAAGGCTTAACAATACAAAAGAGCCAATGTACTATTCATACAGTACGTTGGCTCTTCTATTTTTACCAATGGTTACTTATCATCCTGACGCTAAGCATTTGGTTTAGCGTTGATTATTGATATTTACATTGGTATAGGGCAGCGATAAGACTAGTATAGTACACACATTTTCATTACAATAAAGCAACAATGCTGAAGGCGCATTACTCGTTGTAATTGCTGACTTCTATGTCTGAATGTCATTGGGTTTATTTTAGCGATGACGCTAATGGTCATACTCATTATCTTATATACTCTGCTGGCGATAATGTCAGTTAGATAAAGGACACTTATGTTTTCCCATATCACCGCACAGCGCCGCCCTATGCCTCTTATTACCGCGCGCAAAAACACTTTATTTCAGACAAGAAAGCATTATTTGAATATTGCTGTTGGTCTAGCGTTAACCTGCTTGACCGTGCAAGTCCAAGCTGCCGATAAAACTCAGAGCGATAATGAGTTACCAGTACCGGAGGCAGCGTTTGAGTTTGAAGATTATCAGGTGTCACAGGATGCCAATACAGCTGCGCAAGATCGCCAAGTAGTCAGTAAAGAATTTATCGCTCAGCAAGCAAAATTGTTTTTTGAATGTACCCAAGTACAGACCAGTGCCGCACGTTTGGCTTGCTTTGACAAAGTAGCCGAAGAAGGTAAAACACCGAGCTACACCACAACTAAGCAGCCAGTAGATTTGGCAAAAACCTTTCAAAGTACGCTTTCAGGTAATCCGCAAGTTGTCTTTGTAGAAGAAAAGTCTACCATTGCTGGTGCTAATAATGCCGCTACTGACTCAGTTGCGCGCGCACCTGCTACTAATGAAGGTTTAGACACCGTTGGGCTAACGCAAAGAGAAGCACAAGTTTTAGAAAATGTTGGTGTCACTCAAACAGATATCGAAAAATATACACCGCTTAGTTTATCCTATGATCTCGATAAAAACAGTGAGCGTGGAACTTGGACGGTAAGGCCGTACCGACCAACCTATGTATTGCCAGTATTTTATACCTTTGACCCTAACCTAGATCCAAGCACGCCGTCACAGGAAACTGAGTCCTTTTCTTCTAATGACATACGCAATACTGAACTAAAATTTCAGTTGTCTTTGAAGACCAAAGTTGCCGAAGACTTATTCGATACCAGTGCTGATTTGTGGTTTGGTTATACCCAAGAGTCACATTGGCAAGTTTATAACGAAGACAACTCGCGACCATTCCGTGCCACCGACTATCAGCCTGAAATATTTTTGACTCAGCCAGTGACAGCAGATTTACCTTTTGGTGGTCGTCTTCGTATGCTTGGTGCTGGTGCCATTCATCATTCTAATGGACAAGATGATCCATTATCACGCTCATGGAACCGTGCTTATCTCATGGCAGGGGCAGAGTGGGGTAAGCTATCAATCGTACCGCGCCTGTGGGCTCGAGTGAATAGTGAAAGCAGCAGCAGTGAAGATAATCCAGATATCGAGGACTACATGGGTTACGGTGATATCAAATTCTTATATGACTTGCCTGATCAACAGAGTCTGAGCGGTACATTCCGCTACAATCCAAGCACCAATAAAGGGGCGGCGCAAGTCGATTATATTTATCCATTATCAGAGAATGTTAATGGCTTTGTGCAGGTTTTCCAAGGCTATGGCGAATCCATCATCGATTATAACCACGAAAATACCTCTATTGGTTTTGGTATCGTACTGAATGATTGGAAAGGTTTCTGATATAACTATGCATACGCATTTTGACGATATTCTATGCGTCACTTAGCGCCTTATCAAACTGGACTATGGCTGGCAGAGTATCTCGATATACGCTGCCAGTTGTGCCGTGTTTATCGCAGCACGCCACAATCTCAGCTATCTCAAAATTACCTCTTATCAAATATTAGTAGCTTGCCAACCTCTGATTCTATACCGCACTCCCTAAAACCTCTGCCAAATGATCCTTCGTTTTTTGCTAATTTGCGCCAGCAATTTAACCACCGTTTTAACAGCGGACTACTTTGCTCGCATTGTCATGACAGTATCGCGTGGTTGCCAAAACCCTTCAATGTTGATATTGCTTCTGATACTGTTTTATCTATCCAAACGGCGACTTATTATGAGTATCCGCTGCGTCAAGCGATCAGAGCTTTTAAGCACCATGAAGACATGACCAAATTGCCGTTATTGTTACATGCTATACGTCAGCTACCACGTCCTCATGGTTGTCATCATGATAATAGCGTGATTGTCGCTATGCCAACAACCGAGCAACGACTGGTCAAACGTGGCTTCGATCCTGTCAGTATTTTATCCGCACAATTGTCTAAGCATTGGCAGATACCTTTATGGCATGGTGTAAAGCGTATTGACGACACTGTCAGTCAGCAAGGGCTTACACGTGCTGAGCGCCTGAGTAATCTAGACAATGCTTTTGTTTTAATCGAAAAGCCTTCTGTGAAACGCTTATTATTGTTTGATGATGTTGCGACCACGGGTGCTAGTTTACAAGCATTGGGGCGTACACTGCTTATCCCGTCTGAAACAGTCACCATGTCAGATATTCAAGCCAATCGTAAATACCATCTTTCTGCCTATGCTTTAGCGCATGGAAATCAGTCTTAAAATCTGTTCCTCTCTATTGATAATCACTAATATGTTGCTAATATGTTGCCTTAACGCTATATTATTAAAATAATATATGTTTATTTGTTATTGATATTCCAAAATACTGTGCTTATCACTCAATAGTATTGCTTATAAAATGATGTTTTCTAAATAGCTTGCATAACTGCTATGGCTATTGTTATTTCTATGCAAAACTTTTGTCAAATATTATGGAACAAAAATTGCAGTATTTTGATTTAATAACAATAAAAAGACTGGCAAAAATGATATGAAAATATGAGTTCATTGTTGATGTTTATAGTCCAGTATTGGTATTAGACAAACAATAGTTATTATAAAATTGCCGTTATAAATAGGGATTTGATGTGAACGCATCTACAAACAATCTACCACTTACGTTACGAATAACCAACTCAGGATTTACCCTGATTGAACTGATGGTAACGATTGCAGTATTGGCCATTATTGTCGGTATTGCAGCGCCGAGTATTAATACTCAGCTTGCCAATCAGCGAGTCAAATCGACAACGGCTACACTTGCTAATGCGTTAAAAGAAGCCAGAGTTGAAAGCGTTATACGTCGACAAGAAATAGAGGTGTCTTATGATGATGAATCTCATACTATTATGATTAAAGTTGACAATGGTAGTAACGAAGATGAAATCGCTACCTACCAATATAATGCAAAAAGTATCATTGATGGCGACGATGATATCAAGTTTAAACCTAATAAAACTGCTGATGATGAAACTTATACCATTTGTGATAGCAATGAAGCGGCTAGTCCAAGAGAAATTACAGTTAGTAAGCTAGGCAATGTTAACACTCAGCTTGGAGGGTCATGCTAATGAGTCGGTTTAGTCAACAGAAGGGCGTTGGTCTGATAGAAGTAATGGTTGCTGTTTTACTGTTGTCAGTTGCAGTACTAGGTTTTAGCGCTCTACAACTCCAAGCTATTAGTGCCACTGATGAGAGTTTGATACGTACTCAAGCGCTGAGCACCATTCGAGGATTAGCAGAGAACATGCGCGCGAATTCACCACAGATTGATACTTATCAATCAACAATCAATGATGCAGCTGCAACAACTGTAGTTTGTACTGATGATAAATGTACTGCTGAACAGATCGCTATTAATGAGTCAAAAGTCGCCTTCAATAACTTAAAAAACTCTGGCATTGCTGTAAAAATGGTGACTTGTCCAGGAACCGCTAACTTCTCTGAAGTCAAATGCGTTATAGCGGCTTGGGGAGATACAGTAGCTGAACTTTCTGATGACAATCTCAAAGCCTGTGCCAATGCTGCTGGCATTTATAAAAGTGGCAGTACTTGCGTTATTGTGGAGACATATTAATGAATGATAACTTGCCGCAACAGAGCAAATACTGCAAAGAGCAACAAGGCTTTACGCTTATTGAGCTAATGATATCACTGGTCTTAGGCCTATTGATATCAGCGGCTGTTATACAAGTATTTATTATTAGTCAGCGCGTTGATCGGATGCAGACTGCTGGCTCTGAGGTTCAGGACAAAGCAGTATTTGGATTACAGTCTATTGAGCCACAGATACGACTGGCCAATTTAGGTAATAATGGTGCGCCTATCACTGACACCACTGCTATGGGTGGTATCGTGCTTACTGTTGGAAAAATCTCTGGTGGCGATGATGATGATGATGATGATGATGATGATGATGCCTCAAGTAATGCCAATATCATGTTGAAAAATAACTTGAAAAATGGTTACTTGACTAGGAGTCATGATATGCAAGCTAAGGGAAATAGAAATGCTAGATGGGATGGTTCACTGACCAATACAGACGTGAATAGCGATCAATTGACCATTCAATATACCAACACCACTGGGCGAAGGCTTTATGACTGTGAAGGTAAGGACATTGATCCAGGCGAACATGTAGTTGCTCGTTATTTCATAACAAAAGGTACTATTAAAACTCGCAAAGATAGAGAGAATCTTAATCTCAACTGTGAGTCTGGACGTGTGATAAATGAAAGAATTAGAGATTTCGGACGCAACGGTACTGGTGTAACTATTATTGAAAATATCGACCAGTTTAATATTCGTCTAGGTATTCAAAAGTCTGTTGTTACAGGTGGTGCATTGAGCTATCAATATGCTGATATGACGGTTAAAGACTACATGGCACTGAGCGGTACAAAGCCTAATATTACTAATGTTAGGCTGGCTATATTGGCTCGTAGTAATGCCAATAGTCCCAATGACAGTGCTGAGACTTTTGTTATATTTGGGGAAAATCAGACGCTCAAGCCACAGGCGGATGCGCCTAAACATCTAAGACGAGTTTATGAGTCAAATATCTTACTTCGTAATGCACGTGTGATACGTACCATTGATAGTAGCAGTGCTCCGTAGGCAGAGTCTCATCAATAAAGTAAATATCACCAAACCTGCTTGTTTTTGCTGATTCATATTAATAAAGGGCGTTAGCCATGAATATCAATAGATCTCACGCTTATCCTTCAATAGCATCCGATCAGCGTGGCGCAGTATTGATTGTGGTGTTACTGTTTTTGACGTTGATCATACTTGTTGGTGCGATCGCAGTACGTAATAGCAGTACTGACTTAAAGCTCGCCAATAGCGATCAGATCAATACGGTGCTACTGCAGTCTTCTGATAGTGTTAATAACAAGATTGAGATGTCTGTCAATGGGCTTCCAACTGATGAACAGTATAAGCAAATTATGGGTATTACTGGCATATTTGGCTATTATTTCTTAGGCAATAACGACGATGATATTATTGATTTTTGTTATCGACCACGTTCTGCTTTCTTTAATATTGATAATGCCGTTATACGCCGTGGTGCAGGCAAAATAGTGAACAATACAACAGGCTACTGTGATCCGACTAATGCTACAGACTATACCAACAATCGTAATACTACGATGACGCAAGTGATGATAAAAAACGTTAGCGCCACTGCTAATAATGGCGCTTTTGAGCACATGACTTTGGGTTCAGATTCCAAAGAAGAAACTTCAAAAATGTATACTTTTGATATTTATTCGACTTCAGTATTACCTGCATACGGGAATGCTAAAGACGACAAAGTAAAAGAATGTTTTGGAAAAAATGCTTCAGATAGTGTGGATGATGTTACGAAATGCATGACCGATAATAACATTCCTAGTAAAATGTTAGTAGAACAAGTCGATGTAGCCAATATCCAAAGCAGTGATTATTGTACCTATTATGGTAATAGTACCAAAACAGGTAGCGCCAACCCATTATGTAGAGACAGCTGATAGCAACATAAGCGTCATTAAAGCTTGTATGGCTCAACTGTAGCTATTGAAATTGATAGCTGATGCTAAATACTATATTTATACCCACACGTCTATTATGGCCGTGCTCAGGAGATAACATCGTGAAACTTAAGACTCCCAATTGTGATAATAGTCCAGTGGTGATAGCTAATAAATTTGATATTCAAAAAGCCAAAAAATTATGGTTGCGTACTTCAAGTTTGAGTGCAGCAGTATTAGGTGTCATGTGCATGAGCATAGCGCAAGCAGCAGTCAATCAACAGGGAGAGGTCAGTCGTATTGGTGATTTGAGCATTTATCAGCCAGCAGCGACTGCTCGTACCAATCTCATGATGATGATTGATACTTCAGGATCTATGGGTATCAGCTCCTTAGTATTACCGAAAGTGAATCCCTACGGTAGTCCTGGTGATGTTGATAGCCCTTTGTGCTCTCGTGTTGGCGTAGATGAATTTGCGGCTGATAGAAGAACTAAAAATAAGATCTATGAATGGGCTTACAACCTTACTGATGCCTCGACTGGTGGTAAAACCTCAATTCTTAAAAGCGTTACTATCGGCGGTGAGCCTTTCCCTTATTACGTACGCGGTTGTAAAAAAGGTGAAGTTCAACAACTTGACCGATTATCTCGCTTAAAAGATGCATTATTGCCACTATTGGCAAGTGATCAGATCAGCAATACGGTATATATGGGGCTTGGACACTTCTCATCTAAAACTGATCTTAATATTGGCACGGCAACTAATAAGCTAGTTGATGGCCACTCTGGTCGTATCCTAGTACCGGCTGCGCCGCTCACTATTGAGCAACGCAAAAAAATTGCTCGTGCCTTAATTCAGTTTAAATCACTTGATACCATAACCAATGAAGATGGTACTTCAAACCCTGATCTAAAGCTCTCAAGTAGTACCTATCCTACAGATATTACTAAAGTATCGAGTGGTACCCCTACTGCTCATGCCTATGCAGAAGCCGGTGCTTATATGTTGGGTACAGGTACTGGGGTCGATAGCAGCCTAAGCGGTATATCGAATATAAAAATTGTTTACGATGGCTACATGGTTAAGCAAAAATCAGTCAACAATGATGAACAAGTATATTTCGTTTGTGTGGAATTAGGTACCACACAGGACGCCGTCGCTATCGGTGCTACAGTCAAACAATGTGCTAATAATTGGCCGGGTTATGATAGTGGGCAAAAAACTACTGCGGCGGGAAATTTCAATAACAATAATAGTAATAATGGTGTTTTTCGTCCTGATGCTGTTACAGGAGGTTGGATAAAGATACCCAATCAAACCGAGTTTAAGGCGCAGTTAAAGACACTTACAGGCTCTAATGTAACCATGAATAACTTATGGGAAACGTATAGTAAGTTACCGGTTGGTTGGCGCTATGGTGGCTGGATGAAGGTCTCTCAAGAACCCTTAGACATTGTAGTGGCATAATAAAATTGGACAGCTTCTAAGAGGTTATAATAACCCAAAGAAGGAAACTAGTATGACCAACAATCGCAATCAATATACCCGAGAATTCAAGCTTGAAGCCATCAGCTTAGTGACTGAGCATAAGCGTAAAATACCTGATGTAGCAAGCTCACTTGGCATTGGCAAATCCACCCTGCAGAAATGGCTGAGTCAGTATCGACAAGAAACGAATGGCCAAGCACCTAAAGTCGGCAACGCTTTAACGGATGAACAACGCGAGCTACAAGAATTGCGTAAGCAGGTTAAGCGACTCACTATGGAGCGCGACATATTAAAAAAGGCTTCTGCTCTGCTGGCCTTGGACAGCCTGAACGGCTATCGCTGATAAGCAAGCTTGCAGAGCAAGACAAAAGCGTCAGTAAACGCCGACTATGTGACTTATTTGGCATCATTAAAAGCAGCTACTACTATGGCACACAGACTAAGCCTATCGATATTGAACGTGTCAAACTCAAAGCCTTGATACGTCAA